>JAADGY010000053.1:22506-38909 GCA_013152165.1 bacterium | reverse complement strand
ATTGGGGAATTATACTAAATAAAAGTTAAAGGGCAAAAACTAAGGAATGTCGAAACTCAAATGTTAAAACTCAAATCTACATCTTAAATGTCAAATCTTAAACTATCCAATTCCGGGAACGAAAGGAAAAGGCAGTCAACCTGAAAAATACACTCCCTTAAGTTTGGGCATTATGGGTTTTAAGGTCGATTATGTGAAGGTTGGGAATATCTAGCGGGTGTATGTCGGCGACGATGGTTTGATTAACATGAAGATGTTTAAGCAGTTTTTGTTGAAAGCCAGAGTCAAGCTCTGAAAAAACATCATCCAATAAAAGAATTGGTTTTTGTTTGGTGATTTGCTCTATGTAGGTTTTTTGAGATATAAACAGCTGGAAGATGGCCAAGCGGTGCTGGCCGCGCGATCCATAATAGATAAGAGGCTGGTTTTGCCAAGCAAAGATAAAATCATCACGATGCGGGCCCCAAAGGGTGGTTTCGGCGTTTATTTCCTTTTGCAGGTTGGCTGGCTGGCTGATAAGATTTTCATCAAGCCAGGAAGCTTGATAAATCAGTTTGGTGGGCGAGTTGTTTTCTTGTTGCTGGCGGTTAAAAAAGTCAATGAACTGCCTTCGTTTGGCTTGAATAATTTGGCCTTTTTTGACAAGCGATTTATTCCATGGCCAAAGCGATTGGGGGGCAGCCTGTTTGGCTTTGATTTGAGAAAGGATTTTGTTTCTTTGCCTGATGATTTTTTTATAAGAACCAAGGCTTTGGCTGTATTCCCAATCAAAACTTTTAAGAAATTGGTCGATTGTCCGGCGGCGGCGCTGGGGACTGCCGGTGATGAAGTAAAGGTGGTTGGGCTCAAAAAAAAGAGCGCTAACTTGGCTTAAAAACTTCAACCGGGTGACTTTATTGCCGCTTATTAAAAAGGATCGCTGGAAGCGGTTGGTGTCAGAGTCAAAAACTAGATTAAAACTTAAAATGTGCTCATAGTTTTGAGAATCAACAAAGACGGTTTCGACCTTGACATGTTTCGTGCTTTGTTTAAATAGGTCCCTAAAGCGGTGGTGGGCAAGAGGGGCGGTGCTGGCGATTAGAAAAATAGCTTCAAGAATGTTGGTTTTACCGCTGGCGTTTGGGCCGATAACAAAGTTTGTGTTTGGTTCAAAATGAAAAGAAGCTTGGGACCAGGAACGAAAGTTGGTTAGCTTAAGAGTTTTAAGAATCATACGATCTTAATTCTTGATAAAAATCTGTTTGGAGCGGTGGTAAATAAAAAAGATTGCCCAAGCATAACAGATATTGTTTATTTATTAAAAATCATTTTTTCAAGCTGGCGCAGGTTTGGGTTGTTGGGATCTAGCTGTTTGGCCTGATCAAGATAGTATTTGGCTTTTTGGGGGTTTTGCTGTTGATAATAAAGGCTGGTCAAAATAAGCTTGATGGTTGGAAAGTTGGGGTATTTGGCATCAAGGTCGCGCCAGTAGTTAATTTTTTGCTGGAAAGCTTGTTTTTGCTGTGAGAGCGAGTTAAGTTGTTTTTGAAACTGCTGCCAGTCTGATTCCGTAGAGATGGCCTTTACCCTTTGAATGAATTGATCTTGAAGCTGGGATTGAAGTTTTGTCAAATTTAGGGCGGCGGCTTGATTTAGGCTAGCATCAAAGGGTTTGCTAAGAAATTGGCGGGCCAGCGGGGTTATGTTGGGAAGTGATTTTTGGTTTAAAAAAACAAAACCCAATCCCGCAAGTAAAAGAAAAAGAGGTATCAGCCGACTAAGTTTAGATATATAAGACATACTCTATTTTACCTTGATGCGGACAGGCACGATGATGTCTTTGTCCAGTTTTTGTTGGTAGATGGCTTTGTTGGTTAATTTTTGCCAGGTTTTGGGAGATATTATTTTCAAGCTTTTGCTGGCTGATGAGGTTATTTCAAAGATAAGATTGGTGTTTTTTATGCCTGGTTGTTTGATAAAGAAAAAGATCGAGTCTAGATTGGGGGCGGTCGGCAATGGTGATTTAAGGGTGAAGGTGACGGTTTGGTTTTGGCCAAAAGGAACTTGGTGAAACAGCTGATACGAGACAAAGCTTGACTGGGTTGCGATCTCTACCTTATCTAGATCAAGCGCCCTATCACTTATTTTAACCTGGGTTAACTGCCAGTTGGATGGGGCGTGAAGGGTGAGATAGTCTTTAAAATCGCCGCCGGGCCATTTAGGTGAAACAGCTGGGTTTTTAATAAACAGGCTTATCTTTTGAATTAGCTGGTCGTTTTGAATGTCTAAAGATACAGAGATTCTTTGCTGAAGAAGGTAATTAACTCGATTGGCGCCTAGGTTGGCTTGGTCTATGAGGCCGCCGACCAGCAGGCATTTGTTTTGGCATTGAGGGAATTGGACACTGCCGGCGAATTTTAATTGAGACATGGTGGCCTGTAGATTAGTGTTGTTGAAATAAAAGCGAAGCGATTTTTGCTGGGCGGCGGTTAACATGCGGCTAAAGAAGGCCGGGGCGTTTTGCGAGTTAAGGTTTTTGAATTTAAGCAAAAAAGTTTTCAAAAGCGAAACAAAGATTTCGTTTTGATTGCCGTCTGTTAGATTTCCCCAAAGATAGGCTCGTTTAGTTAAGTTTTTGCTGTCTAAGTTTAGGTTTAGGTCGGGCAGGTAAAAGTTATCAAGCGAGCCGGCGATTTGTTGGAAGAAGTTGAGATCAACGGCGATAACTCCGTCGATTTCTTGGCCCATGGCTTTGGAATAAAACCAGATTAATTGCCGGGAGGTGTCGGGGAAGCCGGGATACCAGGCGGCGTCCTTTATGCTCCAGTTAAGCTGGCCTAAGTAGGTTTGAAGCGCCGGCGGCGGCGGTATCCGGCCTTTAAGCTGGTTATCAAGCATGTAGGTGTCATTAACTTGAAAATCAAGGAGCTGGCCGTTTTCGATGGTTAAAACGGCGTAGGCAGTAATTAAACCGCCGGATGGCCGCAGTTCATTATTGTCCATAAGGACGATCAGGTATTCCTTGCGTTTGTTATAGCCTAAAAGTTCGGGGAGTTGGGAGATAATTTTTTGACTTATTTCCAGGTTTTGCTGAGTGCTTTTGAGGTGTTTGTAGGTTTGGCTGATTTTGGGGCCGATGTTAAAGGTCTTAATGGAGCTGTAGGTTTGAAGTTTGTCTTGATAGACAGCCAGGGCTTGATTGACGGCGGTAAAGGCTTGATGGTTTTGCCTGGAAAGGCGGGTATAGTACCAAGAAAATGACTTAAGATCCAAGCGCCGATCAAAGATATAGTCGAAAAGCTGATTGGTGGTATCCGGCAGTTGGGCGATGTGCTGATTGGTTTGGGCGACTAATATGAAAAAGTCGATTATCTCACGCAGATTGTCACTGGTGGAGGATAGGCCCAAAGCGGATAAAAAGGGAGAGATTAATTGGTTTGTGCTTTTGGCCCGCTTAAGGCTGGCGGCGGCTAGCTGGGATTGTTTGATGACTTCTTGGGTTTGATTGGGAGAAGTGGTTTGGGGAGCAAGATATTGTAAGCCGTTTAAAATATGGAAAAGAAGCAGGGATAGGGGGGTAAGGATAATAAGAAAGGAAAGGGATAGAGTAAGTAAAACATACTTCAAATTAAAGCGGTGTCGGGGAGTCCTAAATAAAGAAGCGTTAAATAAGCTGCGGAGTTTGCGGCCAAGTTTTAAGCGGCCGGATGATGTTGGAGCGGAGTGGTTTCGGGGTAAAGATTCCGGGGGGGTGTTGGGGTTAAGTTTAATTTGGGCAGGTGAGGAAGCGGCTGGGCGGGCTGGGCAGGGTCTAAGGTTTTTGGGAATAGAGGGGACAGCTTGGATAATTTTTTTAAGATCGGTGAAGCGGGGTGATTGGGTTGGGGTGGTGCGGGGAGATAAAATAATTGGCTGAGGGTTAATCGAGTGGCCGGCAATAAACTCCGGAGGCTTTTGATTGGTGATTTGGGCTAGGTTGGTATAAAAATCAGAAAGCGAGGTTTTTGGACCTAAAAGGGTGTGTTGAGCTGATGAGGAAAAACCAAAGCTAATTTTTTCAATTAAGTTAATCTGGTCTGACAGATCGGCTAAATAAAGACTGGTTGCCGGAGAAAGGCGGGTGGCTTGGCGGGAGAAAAAATGGTGGAGAACAATGCTTAAAAAGGCGGGAGTGGATTGAGTTAATAAGTTGGGGCTTAAGTAATCGGTTAGTTGAATGATTTTATATGACAGCGGGTAGGCTTTTGTGTAGTTTTGAAGAAATGATTGGTGGTGGGCGATTTGAAAGTACAGATTAATTTCCGGATTAAGGTTGCGGATTAGGGGAAATAAAAGCACATATTTAGATTTAGATTGAAAGGCAAAGGAAAGGCGGTTGAGGATGCCGAAACTGGTGTCAACCTGCTGTTTAATGTCTCGATCAAGGTTTTCATATAAAGACAGAAAGGCGGTGTCGATGAAAAAGTCGGCCGGAGCTGGGGTTTGGGCCTTGGTTAAATGATGAACATTAAGAAGAGTTAGGTTTGGGTGGGAAGTAAAAAACTGCCATTTAGGGTTGGTTTTAATAAAGTCAAAGTCGGGCGTGATAAAGGTAAGTTTAAGTTTGTGGGTCAGCAATAAACGATACAGCCAGATTTGAAGAAAAAAAGATTGGCCGCCGTAGATGTAAACCTGAGTTTTAGCGGTGATGGTCTTGGTTTTAAGTTTAAATATCATGTGATGATTTTATAACGATTTGTTTCACATTTCCGATTAGCGCAAAGGGCGGGCAGGGCTGATTGCCGCAGGCAGGTGATCTGGTTAAATTCAGTTTAGCTTTTTGGTGAATAACCGTCAATGGTTAGTTGTTTTACAGGCCGATATTTGGTGTTTTTTATCCCTGTTGTAGTTATAACTTATTTTGGTTTTTGTTTCAACAGGGGTGGGTTTGTTTTTTATTTTTGAGGCTTTCCCTGTTAGTGATTTTGTTTGTGTCATAACCTATTTTGGCTTTTCACGTCCCGATTTTGGTGCAAAGAGCCAGTATGAGTTAGAAAGTTTATCAAGTTAAAAAGTTCCTAAAGCCTAAAGATAAAAGGGGCAGGGATAAAATTTTCAATTTTTAATGACCAATTTCCAATGAAGCTCCAAGCTCCACCCTGAACCAGAACCAAGTACGGTACAGGGTTGCCCAGCACCGCACCTTGTTTTGGTGCTGGGCAAAGTTAAAAGTTACAATTCAAAAGTTTATCTTTAAGTTATTGATTAGAAGTCGGACATTAGAAATAAGAGGGAAAGGGTGGGTGCGGGGTTTTTGAAGAGCCCGGATCTTTTGGGGGATTAGATCTAAGATCTGGAGGGGCGGGGAGCTGCCGAAATAAGTTTTTTAACATTGTCCTGTGGCTTTGTCATCATCTTCGTCTTCTTCTTTCTTTTGCTTGGATCCAATAAAATGGGGCGGTCCAAAAGATAAGCCAAAAAGGCTCCATTGATTGTTGCTTGCTAAACCAAGGCCGCAACCGCTGGTACGGCTGGTTAAATAACTCCAATAGGCATCAAATTCATTCGGGTCGTAGGGGGTTTTTGTCTTAAGTTTAAAATAAATTTTAAGCCAAGGTTTGACCATTTGATTTAATAGGCGTTTTAAAAACCAAATTTCTTGTTCTTGGGTGGGCAGGGAGCTGTTTTGGTAAAACTGGTGGTGGAACTGGTTTATCAGGTCGGTTAAGGCCGCGCCTAAATCGATCGGCAGGTTTTGTTGGCCAAACCATTCTATCCAGTCTTTGATGTTTCCGGCTTGGTAAAGGGCGGTTTTAAATTGATTAGAAAACTCAATCAACTTGTGCAGATCGACACCGAAACCAGGGGGGCGGTAGCCGGTTTCCCGATTGACTGATCCCACCAAATCGATTAGGCTATCGATCGGGCGGTGGCTGACAAAGGGGAATCTTAAAAAGGACCCAACTGACCAGCCGGCATCATCCGGCATATGTCCGCCTGAGGCTAAGTAAAATTTAGACAGGGCCGTTAGGCTGGGTGCGGCCACCATTACTGCGTTGTCGATCTGCCAAGTTTGACCGTTTCTTTGGCCGGCAAAAAAATTTATCCGAGATTCACCGCTGTCCAAGCCCATCCCAGGCGGTGAGATCCAAACCACCACTGCTTTGTTATTCTGGCTGGATTGAAATAGGCGAGCCACCCGCTCAAAGCCTTCCCTTTCAAGTTGGAGCCTAGATAGTTGAGTTTGCAGCCGTAAATTGTTGGGATCCTGTTTGATTAGATCTTGTTGGACTAAAATGGCTTGGTCCATCGAGTCCAGCATCCACATATTAATATCTGGGTTGTACATATCAAGCGGCTTGGGGGCTTGGGGGTTAAGTTCGTATGAGGTTAAAAACCATAAAGCGCCGATGGCTTCGTTTAAGGCGTCGACAACGTTTGTCCTGAAAACATCTGGGTTTTTGTTGGATTCTCGTTTTGTCCATAATGCGTATGGTCCGGCTTTTTGATCAAGAGTTCTTGATCTGTTTTCGGCGGTTGTTAAAAACGCAGCTAAAACAGGAGATATCGGGGAGATTGAAATTCTACATTCTGGCCCTAAACAACTCATTTTTTTGTCCCCCTCGTCAAGAAAGAGGGGGTAAGGCGCGCACCCGCCCGGACTCTCCCTTGCTCGAGGGTCTCCGATTAATTAACCTTGGTTTATCAAGTTCCTGGCTTATCCCGAGATGTCGGGAAACACAGTTGCGGCACAGCTTGGGATTTTCACCCAATTCCTTGATGCCCCAGGTCTAACTGTCAACGTTAATATGATAGCATCATATACATATAATTAAAAGTTCAAAGTGCAAAGTTAAAAGTTAAAATGAGTTTATCAAGTTCATAAAGTTAAAAGTAATAAGATGAAATGTCAAATGTTAGAGGTCAAATGTCAAATCTACAACTTAAATGTCAAAACTAACCGCCTTCGGTGAGAAAATTCCAATTAGCCAATTTTCAAACCTAACCCAAAAAACCTTGGGTTTTATTTAGGCAGTTGGGGGTAGTGGCATTTCTTCCATTTTTTGCCGGATCCGCACCAGCAGGGGTCGTTGCGGCCAATTTTGTCTTTGTGGCGGATGGTTTTGGGGGCCGGCTGGGTTTGGCCATCGGAAGCAATCAAATCCGGAAGCTTATCAGCGCCCGGGCCTTGAAGGTTTAGGTCTTTATCTAAAAGATTTGTTTGGGGCATCTGCTGGGGCACTAGATGGTAAAAATTAAACAGTGACTGCCTGTCGATGGCTTTGATAAGGCGGTCAAACATTGTGAAGGCCTCTTGTTTATATTCAACAACCGGGTCTTTTTGAGCAAAGCCGCGCAAAGAGACATCTTCACGCAGGTTGGTCAAAACATCGATGTGGTCAACCCATAAATCATCGATTGATTTAAGCAGGGAGACGCGGGCAATGTCATAAACAATGTCCTGGCCGTAGTCTTTGATTTTTTGGTCGATGATTTGAAGGGCTATCTGGGTTAAGGTTTTGATTATTTGATCAGGGCTTTGGTTTTCTAAATGCTTGGTCAGTTGGGTTTGGGAGCTGGGGTCGATTGGGATGATTTTGGCAAAGTCAGAAACTAAAGATTTGGTTTGATCGGTTGAGGTTGGTTGCTGGCCATCGGTGTGAAAAAGAACTAGGTTGCGGATGTAGTTTTGAATTAAATCTTTTATTTGATTAAGCAGTTTTTCAGGGTGGTGTTTGGTTTGGTAAAGGATGTTGTTGCGGCGCTTGTAAACAATGTGGCGCTGGCGGTTGATGACATCATCATACTCAACTAAGGTTTTTCTTATATCAAAATAAAAACTTTCAACTTTGGTTTGAGCCTGCTCGATGGCTTTAGAGACCAAAGAGTGTTCCAGGGGCTGATTTTCCGGCAAGTTAAACATGGTCATTAATTTGCCGACAAAATCGCCGCCGAAGATGCGCATGATCTCGTCTTCCAGGGAAACATAAAAGCGGGACATGCCAGGATCGCCTTGGCGCCCTCCCCTACCCCTTAATTGATTATCAATGCGGCGGGATTCATGCCGCTCACTGCCTAGGACAACTAGGCCGCCGGCTTGAATAACTTGGTTGTGATTTTTAAGCCATTGTTTGTATTCAGGCAGGTTTTGGTATGCTTCTTCATTCATGTCGGCCGGCCGTTTAGGCGGAGCGCCGCCTAAGACAATGTCAACGCCGCGGCCGGCCATGTTGGTGGCAACGGTAACGGCGCCGGGGCGGCCGGCTTGGGCGATGATTTGAGCTTCTTTTTGATGCTGTTTAGCGTTCAGGATGTTGTGGGGGATGCCTTTGCGCTTTAGAAAGTGGGCTAGTATTTGATTAACATCGATTGAGCGGGTGCCGATTAAGACAGGCTGGCCTTTGGCGTGAAGCCTTTCAACTTCATGAATTATGGCCGAGAATTTAGCCCGGGTGTTTTTGTAAACTTGGTCAGGCAGATCTTTTCTTATTACTGGTTTGTGGGTGGGGATGACGACGGTGGAGAGTTTGTAGATTTTTTCAAACTCCTCGGCTTCGGTGGCGGCGGTGCCGGTCATGCCGGATAGTTTTTGATACATGCGGAAGTAGTTTTGGAGAGAGATGGTAGCCATGGTTTTGGATCTTTTTTGGATGGGGACGTTTTCTTTGGCTTCGATAGCTTGGTGCAGGCCTTCGGAGTAGCGGCGGCCGGGCATTAAACGGCCGGTATGTTCGTCAACGATGATTATTTGATTGTCTTTAACGATGTATTCTTTGTCTTTGTGAAAAAGCTCTTTAGCTTTTAGGGCTTGGTCTAGATAGTGTAAAAGCTCAAAGTTTTCTTCATAAAGATTTTTGGTGTTAAGGATTTTTTCGATTTTGCGGGTGCCGTGTTCGGTTAGGGTGACGGTTTTTCTTTTCTCGTCGATTTCGTAGTCGCGGTTGGCCATAAGCTGGCCGGCTATTTGGGCAAATTGGCGGTACCTGTCAACCGGCTCATCGGCCGGGGCAGAGATGATTAGAGGGGTTCGGGCTTCATCAATTAAGATCGAGTCAACTTCATCGACGATGGCAAAAAAATGCTCTCTTTGGACTTTGTGATCCCATTGGCTGACCATATTGTCGCGCAGGTAATCAAAACCAAACTCATTGTTGGTGCCATAGGTTATGTCGGCTCGGTAGGCTTGGCGGCGGGAGATAGGCTTTAGGTGAGACAGTTTTTCATCATGGGTGGCCGAGTCGGTATATGATGGGTCGTAAATGAAAGCTTGGTCCTGGACAACTACGCCGACGGTTAAGCCTAAAAGGGAAAAAATCGGACCCATCCAGCCGGCGTCGCGTTTGGCTAGGTAGTCATTAACAGTAACCAGGTGGGCGCCCTTGCCGTACAGGGCGTTAAAGTACAGGGCTGGGGTGGCGGAAAGGGTTTTACCCTCACCTGTTTTTTGTTCGGCAACCTTGCCTTCGGACAGGGCCCAGGCGGCCATTAACTGGACATCAAAATGGCGCTGGCCAAGGGTGCGGCGGGCGGCTTCGCGAACCATGGCAAAAGCAAGGGCTTGATCTGATTCAGTCAGTTGATTGTCGGCGGCTTTTTGCTTGAATTCAAGAGTCTTTTTGACAAAGTCGTCATCGGTAAATTTTTGAACCGCTTCTTCTAAGGCATTAATTTGGCGGACTTTCCCCCTTAGGCGCTTAAGTTCGCGCTGATTAAGATCAAAGAGGTTTGTTAGAAATTTGAGCATACAATACATTATAAGATAAGTTGAAAGTTAAAAGTTTAAAGTTAAAAGTTTGTGATTGCAATTCTAAATTCGAAATCCTAAATACTAAACCTGTTTTGCACAAAATATTAAAGCCAACAAAAAAGTTTAGAATTTATAATTTAGAATTTGTTTGGAGCTTCGAATTTAGAATTCAGGATTTTATTTTTTGGGTTTGATGATGTCGGTGCCGACGAAGGGGCGAAGGACCTTGGGGACGATAACTTCACCGTTTTTAGTCTGATAATTTTCTAAGATGGCAACCAAAATTCTGGGAGAGGCGATGGCGGTGTTGTTGTAAGAATAGGCCAGCTGTTTAGTTTTTTGTTTAGTTTGGTAATAAATTTTTAAACGCCGAGTTTGAAAGTCGGTCATGATGGAATCAGACATGGTTTCGCCGTATTTGCCGCGGCCGGGCATCCAAGTTTCGATGTCGTATTTTTTATGATGAGGTTCGCCCATGTCGCCGGTGCACATTTTTAAAACTCGATAGGGAAGGTTTAGGTCGTTTAGTATTTCTTCAGAGTTTTGCTTTAATTCTTCAATCCATTGATCAGCTTTGGCTGGGTCGGCAGTGTCAATGACTAATTGCTCGACCTTCATGAACTCATGAACTCGGTAAACCCCCCTGGTATCTTTGCCGTAAGAGCCGGCTTCGCGTCTGTAGCAGGGGGAAAAGGCGACAAGTTTAATCGGGAGTTCTGATTCTTTTAAGGTTTCACCGGAAAAATAGGCCATCATGGGCTGTTCGGCGGTGCCGGCAAGATAGGCGTCTTTGTCGTTTAGTTTGTAGGTTTCCCTTTCTCCCCATGGAAATTGGCCGGAGCCGAATAAAACAAAGCGCTTAACGATGGCGGGGGCGACGATGGGAATAAAGCCTTTGGCGACCAGTTTCTGGAGGGCGTACATTAAGATTCCCAAATGGAGCAAGGCGCCTTCGTTTTTAAGGAAATACCCCCTGAAGCCGGAAACTTTAGCGCCTCTTTTGGTGTCGATAATATCAAGAAGCTCACCTAGTTCATGGTGGGTTTTGGGGGTGAAGTTAAATTTGGGCTTTTGGCCGTGTTCGTATAAAACCAAGTTGCCGGCTTCGTCTTTACCGATTGGAACATCATCGGCCGGCAGGTTGGGAACCCAGGCTAGTTTTTGATTGAGCTGCTCATCCAAGGACCTGAACTTTTCGGTTAAGGTTTTGAGCTTGGTTTTTATTTGGCGGGCTTTTTCTATTTGAGTTCTGTCCAGTTTGTTTTTTTGAGCCCGCAGGTCCTCTATTTGACGCAGAAGTTTTTTGTGCTGGCCGGCGAGTTTTATTATCTCATCGATTATGGCCGGGTCAAGGTTTTTGTGCTGGCAAGCCTGTTTGACAAGGTCGGGGTTTTTAAGAATAAATTTAAGATCAAGCATGAGAACATTATATAAGTTAAAAGTTCAAAGTTCAAAGTGCAAAGTTAAAGATAAGTAATAAGATAAAGAAGTCTCAAAACTGAGATGTCAAAACTCAAATCTACATGTCAAATCTTAAATCTGTTAAAATCCGAATACCAAAAACCGAATGACTAAATGACAAAAATACCACTCCTGAGAGTGGGTGGGGCACGACCTGAGTAACCGTTCCCGGAACGTGATGGAGAAAACTTAAATCTCAAAACTTAAATGTCAAATCTCAAATCTACTCGCCTCGCTTCGCGAGTCGAGGCGGGTAAGCACTAAATACTAAATCATAAATTCTAAACAAACTACTAGAGGGAGTGGGAGGGGGTGGGTTAAAAGAGGGTGTTTTGCTGGATGGGCGGCGGTTTGATTTCCGGGACGGCGACCGGGACGGTAAAGATGTTTTTGCCGCCTAGGTCGGGATAGCTTATGGTTTTTTTGGTTTTCATATGCTGATAAAGATCGCGGGTGATGGCGACATCTTCTAAACAATATTTCGCCAGTTCGTCCCATTTTTTTTCGTGGTAATAACGAATGGCGTCCAGGCCGTGGCCGATTTTGCCTCTGCCCAAAGTGGTTTTAGCAACAACATCAAGGCGCAGGCGGATACCGATGGCTTCTTTGATGATCTTCATCAGGTCGATGGTGGGGATTTGATTAAGGTTGCCGGGGTAGTAATTTTTAAGGGTGGGAATATCAAATCCGTCTATGTTATAGCCGATAACGGCGGCGGCTTTGTGAAGATAGGGCCAAAACTTATCAAGCTCCGGCTCAAAAAAGCCGAAAAGCCTTTGCTCTTCATATGAATAGACACCAACATAAGACACGCCCAACAAGGCCGGGTCGTGGGTGCCGACCTCGCTAAAGGTTTTTTTGGTTTCGATGTCGATGACTAAAACTTCCATAACATAAATAGGCTATGATGATGGGGGTAAAAAGTCAAGAGGGGTTTTAAAAATTTTTAATTTTCAACGACCTCGCCTCGCTTCGCGAGTCGAAGCGGGCCTGCCTCGCGTCGACAAGCTCCGCGAGTGAAAAAATTCCAAATCACAAATTCCAAGTATCCAAACAAATCACAAATCACAAGCACCAAATTCCAAACAAATCCTAAATACTAAATTACAAATACTAAACAAGCCACTCTGAAGAGAACCTTGAAGGTTATCCTATCCAAAAAGAACCCCGGGGGTTGCCTTTAGGCTTCCCCCGGGGTTAAGGAGAAAAGGCACAACCTAAAAAAACTTCCCTGCACCAGAGCTGGGCACGATTCAGGGTTGCCCAGATTGCATGCTGGGCAAAAACCGTTTTAGTGGAAATATCCACCAGGGGCAGGACCACTTAGAAAAGATGGAGTCATAGGGAGTGGGAGTGAGGGGAGTAAATGAAGAATTGTTGGATGATACTTCGAGCGGATCTAGTTATTTATTTTTGTCTTGTTGAGTTGTTTTAAGGAGTTCATTTAAATAATCAACCATTTCTTTGACGTCTTCGTCTTCGTAACCATGGAGTTTGGCGCCTTCTTCTAGAGTATCAAAACCGGCGGCAAAGCAGCCAACGCAGTGAAGGCCGTATTCTTCAGCCAAAGCTTGGGCTAAAACCGGGTATTTTTCAGCCAGTTTGGCAAGGTTTATGCTTTTGGTTATGCGAGGAGCTTTCGAGGATGTTGAGGCGGCCATGATTGATTTATGAGTTTTTAAGAGATTTTAAAACTCTAGCCAGCTGATCATTGGGGATTTGCCCTTGAAAAACCTTAACCAGCCGGCCCATTAATTGGCCAATCGTCTGGGACTTAAGTTGGTCAGCTGGAATTGCCTGTAAAATTTTGGATTTGACCTGGTCGTCATCGAGTCCTGGGGGTAAAAAGTTAATTAAAACTTCTAGTTTTTGTTTTTCTTGCTGAGCCCTTTGAGTCCGATTGGCTTTTTCTAAAAAAGATATCTCTTCCTGTTGTTTTTTGACTTGCTTGCGAATGATGTTGGTGATTTCCTGGTCGGTCAGCTGGCCGTGCTTGTCGATTTGGGCGTTTTTAATGATCGAGGTTAGAAAACGAAGGGCTTCCAGGGTGGTGGCGTCTTTGGCCCGCATGGCGGCGATCATTTGGGATTGGATTTGTTTTAAAAGAGAGTCGGCCATTTTATTTGACTTCTAGAATTGTATAAGTAACCGGCCCGTTGGGCGTGTCGACAACTATGGTGTCGCCTTTTTTATGGCCGTTTAAGGCTTGGCCTAACGGAGAGTCAATCGAGATCTTTTTTTGCAAAGGATCGGCCTCCCAATGGCTGACCAGGGTCATAGTTATTTGTCGAGAGTTATTTTTGATAACAACAGTGGCGCCCAGACCGGCGGTGTTGTTTGATTTATTATTTATGACTTTGGCTACTTGTAAAACAGCTTCTAGTTCCTGGATTTGGTTGTCTAGGAAATCAAGCTCTTCTTTGGCGTTGGTGTATTCGGAGTTTTCGGATAAGTCGCCAAAAGATCTGGCTCGGGCTAAGCGGTCGACCAGGCCGGGCCGTTTGTCTTTAAGGGCTTGCAGCTGGCTTTTAAGCTGGCTAGCGCCTTGGCGCGTCAAAGTTAAACTGGGGGATTTGGCGGTGCGGGGACTCATAGGATGATTATAATATAAAACACAAATTTTTCGCCCTACCCCCTGTTGGTGGTTTTAAGGTTTTATTTTTTGCCGCTTTTTTCTGAAGCTTGCGGCTTATTCCGAGGCTTCATTAAAGGGAAGGCAATGACTTCGCGAATGCTCCAGGTGTTGGTTAAAAACATAACCAGCCTGTCGATGCCTATACCTATGCCTCCAAGAGGAGGACAGCCATGGGCCAGGGCTTCCAGAAAATCTTGGTCAAGCGGCTGGGCTTCATCATCGCCGGCTTTTAGGTTTTTTTGCTCTACCTCGAAGCGCTGGCGCTGGCTTATTGGGTCGACGATTTCGGACCAGCCGTCGCAAATTTCTTTGCCGCCGATGTAGCCTTCGAAGCGTTCAACTCGGTTTGGCTTACTGCGGTGTTCTTTAGACAAGGGACTTATATCCCGCGGATAATCGATGACCCAAGTAGGCTCGATTAGGTGAGGCGTGACTAGATGGTCGTATATAACAAAAAGGGCTTTGTCTCGGCTGTAAACTCCGGGGACGTTGATGCTGTGTTTTTTAAGAAGCTGTTTAATTTCTTGATCAGAGATGGTGTTCCAATCAAGGCCGGCGTATTCTTTTAGGGCTTGATCGATGGTTATCCGGCGCCATTTGCCGGTTAAATCAATTTTATTTTCCCCGACGGTGAGCTTAAGGGTGCGGTTGACTTTTTGAGCGGTGAATTTAATCAAATCTTCGGTTATGTCCATTATCTTAAAGTAGTCAGCGTAGGCTATGTAAAATTCGATCATGGTGAACTCTGGCTGATGGGTTTGGTCCATGCCTTCGTTGCGGAAATTGCGGGCGATCTCGAAAATTCTTTCATAACCGCCGACGATCAGCCTTTTTAAATAAAGTTCGGGAGCGACCCTTAAGTACATATCTATATTTAAGGCGTTAATGTGGGTGATAAACGGCCGAGCGTTGGTCCCCCCGTACAGAGTCTGCAAAACCGGGGTTTCGACCTCTTTAAAATCCTTGGACCATAAAAATTGACGAATAGCTTGCAGGGTCGACCATCGCTTATCTAAAAGCTGTTTAGCTTCAGGGTTTAGGATAAGATCAAGGTATCGTTTACGGAACCTTTCTTCTTTGTCTTTTAAGCCGTACCATGAATCGGGCAGGGGGCGAAGGGCTTTGGATAAAAAGGTTATTTCGCCGGCCTTGACGGTGATTTCACCGGCTTTGGTTTTAAAGACATCGCCCTCTACACCGACAAAATCGCCGATGTCAAGCAGTTTGATGATTTGATATTGGTGTTGGCCAAGGCTGCTTTGGGTCGCCAGCACCTGAATTTGGCCGGTTTCGTCCTGTAAATCAAAAAATGTCAGTTTGCCGTGCGAACGAAGGGACCTAACCCGGCCGGCTATTTTGACGTGAAGGCCTAATTGTTTTGACTTGTCGATGGCGTGGGTTCGGTTATAAACAGGCGGGTTGGGGTTGATACCCAATTGTTTAAGCTTGTTTAGCTTTTCTTTTCTGATTTTGATGAGTTCTTCAATCGGCTGAGGCATGAGAACATTATATAAGTTAAAAGTTCAAAGTTCAAAGTGCAAAGTTAAAGATAAGTAATAAGATAAAGAAATCTCAAAACTGAGATGTCAAAACTCAAATCTACATGTCAAATCTTAAATCTGTTCGCCTCGCGTCGACGAGCAACGCGAGTAAAAGGTGGGCATCTCAAATATCAAAACTAACCGCCTCAGTTGAGACTGTGGCGGAAAGTCTGTCCACCTTTGAAGAAAATTCTAAACTGTCCACCTGTGGTGGAAAGGTTCCAATTTTAAAACTCCAAGCTCCAATAAAGCTCCATTCAAAATCCGGGGGCGGGAATGGAGGGTGTTTTCACGAGAATTTTGGAGCTATCATATATAATATCTTTATGTTGGAGATGTAAGGATTCGACAGGAAAGCACCTTAAAAACTGCAGGCCGGTTTGATACCACCGTTTAAAGGTATCAAAAACTAAAATGCCGAAGAAACAGAAGGCGGCGTTCTGGCTGATGTTTCATACACCAGTTGGAATTATCCCATGGCTTACGTAGCAGCTTAAGGGTTGTTACTGCCTAGGATCACTGCTTGATTATTTCTTCTTGGCGGATAACAAGCGGTGGCTAAACAGCCAAGATATGCCTGTCTTATCAGCCAGAAGAGGGTAAGATGGGTGAAAAATAACTCTTCTGCCTAATTACTTAAGGAGCGGTTGTGGCCTGGTAATTAGCGATTTAAACACAACCTAAGCCTGTAGATGTTTTTTAGGGGTTTTCTTGGACCTCGGGTCATTCCCGAGCATCTCCGCCTATTGCTGATGGTGTGGGAGATAATTAAAAAGATTGAAAACGTGGTTTTGGGTCGGTGGTGTGTCGGCTGCGGCCGGCCGATAAAAAATGGGGTTGTCTGCCGTGGATGTTGGAGTGATTTGGCCAAGCGGCGAGCCGGACGATTTAGATGCCTTTACTGCAAGAATTTATCGATTGACGGGATTAGCCATTGGCAGTGTGCCGACAGGTATAGATTGGCTGGCGGTGTTTGCTTGTATAGATATCGGGGTGTTTGGCCGCGGGTGGTGTTTGGCTTAAAATACCGCTTAGTAAAAGAAGTCGAGGGGCTTTTGGC
>JAADGY010000053.1:9173-22498 GCA_013152165.1 bacterium | reverse complement strand
GGCCAAACTTATCTGGGATTGGTATAAAAAGGGCGGATCAGAGTTGGAGATTGTTAGGTATTGGTCAAGCGGCGGGTTTGTTTTAGTCCCCATCCCTTTGGCTAAAAGGCGTTTAAGGTGGAGAGGCTTTAACCAAGCCTTGATTGCGGCCCGGTGTTTAAAGGAATGCTTGGGGGTTGAGGTTTTGGAGGCTTTAACTAGAAAAAAGGAGGCGCCTCCGCGGGCGGGACTTGACCGCCGGCAAAGATGGCTGTCGATCCAAGGAGCCTTTAGGCCGGCCGGTGATTGCCGCGATCTTAAGGTGATTTTAGTTGATGATGTGGTAACAAGCGGGGCAACAGTAAAAGAGGCGGCTAGGACGCTTCTGCGGGCCGGAGCTTACCAAGTTTGGTATGCCGGGGTGTGCGGAGCTGTATAAAAATGAGGGCTTATTAGAATGGTTTTGTAGAAATTTCTTTTTGGATGTCTGCCTGGACAGCTTTTTGTTTTAGCTTTTCCCTTTTTTCCCATTTTTTTAATCTCTTGGCCACGCCGATTTCGATTTTAATTTTGTTGCTGGACCAATAAACCTTGGTTGGGATGATAAGAAATTTACTGCTAGAGCGGCCGTATAAAAAATTAATCTCTTTTTTATGCAGGAGCAGTGGGCGGGATCTGGTTTTTTGCGATTCCGGGATTTGGGCAAAAGGGTAGGGCTTTATTTTGGCATTTAATAAAAAGGCGCCGTTTTTGTTAAACCCGATATAGGCGCCTTTTAGATTGATGCCCCATAGGCGGATGCTTTTGGTCTCCCAGCCATAAAGCGAGATGCCGGCCTCGATTGTGTGGTAGATTTTATAGTCCCTTAGGTTGGGGTTGGTGGCGATTAGTTTATTCTTCATGTGGAAAATAATAGAGGCTGCGCTGGGCACGCAAAATAAAATATTTAGAATCAACTAAGATTTCTTGATAAGGGTTTGATGTTTTTTTCCAAGAAATAAGTTTACCAGACAAATCAAAAATTCCGTAGCCGGATGAGTTGACAAAGGCAAACTGTTTTAGGCTTGAATCAAAAAAAAGAGTGGTTATCGGAGCAATTTTGGGGTCAAGATCTATGGTTTGAAGATTGCCAAAATAAAAAGAATAAAGCCGGCCGTTTTTGGTTAAGATGTAGAATTTTTTAGAAACAATCATTTGTTTAGCTTGAGATAAAAGAGGGTTGGCAAAATAAAATCGAGGGGCTGTTGGATAGTTTTCAGGCCAGTTGCTTAGCTTAAAAACCTGGCCGGATTGGGTTAAGAGATATAGATTGCTTAAGTAAAAAGCAATTAAGCGCGGGGTTTGGTTTTTGGGGGGCTGGGCGATCTGAATGATCTGATTGGCGTCTTTTAACCAAAAGACGCCCTTGGCTGTCAAGAAGAAAAGAGACATTTTGTCAGTGGCTATGTCGATGATGGCCTGGTCTTGCAAGGAAACAATGGGTTGGGGAATCGAGTTTGGCTGGGCCTCGACGGAAAAAATTTGATTGGGAGTAAAAAAGAAAAGCTTGTTTCTTATAAGAATGGTTTTTTTAGGCGCAAGCGGCTGGTTTTTATAAACCAGCTTGG
Source organism: bacterium (assembly GCA_013152165.1). GTDB lineage: Bacteria > Patescibacteriota > Microgenomatia > JAADGY01 > JAADGY01 > JAADGY01. The sequence continues at coordinate 20,912 of JAADGY010000053.1, read as the reverse complement.
TTGAAGGCTGTTTATTAACGGCGGCTAATTTTTGGCTTAGGCGCTGGACAGCTTGATTGATGGCCGGGTCGGCTATTTGATATGTGTCTAGCTTGCTTTGAATCTGGGACATAAGCCGAAGGCTTTCTAGAGGATCTTTGTCGATTTGCTGTTGAAGCTTGTTGATAAGAAGCAGAATTTCTTGATACTGCGGGTTTTTTTGTTGGACGATGATCGGGGATGCGGTTTGGCTGGATTTGGTCCAGGTGACAAAAAAGCCGGCGGCGAGCAAAACAAAAAGAATGGGGATAATGATTTTAAGCCGGCGGGGGAGTTGGGGCTTAAATGATAAAAGAGAGCTTAGTGTTTTATGGGCTTTTCGGGTGGGTGTTATTAAAATAAAGGGGTGGTTGGTTTTTTTAATGGTGTTGATAAATTCGTTAATATCAACGATGGCTAGGTTGGGCGGGATTTGCTGGGTGGTAATTAAGAGGTGGTGTTTTTTAGTTGGAGCAAAAAGAAAGTGGGTCAAGCTTGAGCGCTGGGGGATCTGGATGATTGTTTGTTTTTTAAGGACGTAGCTTTTGGTGCCGGGGGTGGTAAAAATTGACAGCTGGCCAGGGGCTAGGTGGAAGATGAAACAAAGATTAACCTGCCAATCAATAAATCTTTCTTGTATTTGGGTTGTCAGCTTTAAAATGGTTTCCGGGTTGATGGCGTTAAGGGTTATAACTGAGTTGGTTATCAGGGCTTTGAGATCTTGTAAAAAAGGCTCTATTAGGGTGGGCGATTGCCAAACAAGCTCAACCAGCCCCCAGCCTATGGGCTGGGCTTTAAATGATTGGGGGGAGGATATTTTAAAGAAAAGGCTCCCTTTGGTTGGGGTTATTATTTCTTGCGATGATTGGATGGAAAAGAGTTGCTGGGCCATTTATTCTAGTGTAGCAATTATAGGGAAAGAGAGGAAGTTTGGCCTGGGTATTTAGGCTTGGCTAGAAAATAAAAAAGCTTTAGGGGCGGCTTTATAGGTAAAAAATGAAAAAGATAAAGATTGCGGCGGTCAAAATCAAGTAGGCCCAAGAGATTATCCTAAGCTTGGGGTTAAGCGGGTCGTGGACAGCTTCGGTCATAACTTTGACTTGGCGGATAAACAAGACGGCAAAGCCTATGAAAATAGTGGTCAAAAGCAGGAAGCCGATTTTTAATAAAAAGGTAAAAATTAAACTGATAGAGGTTGGCGTGTCAAGCATTTTTAGGCTCACGATCAGTAGTAACTTGTTGATAAAATTCGGCCTCTTCTTGAAGAATGAGTTTCTGGACGACCTCAACAACGCTTTTGGGCGAAGGAACAGCTTTGAAGGTAAACAGGGGCTTTTCGGCGGCGGTCTGGATTAGGACGTCGCCATAGTCCAAGGTTGATTGGAAAAATCCTTTTTGGGACAGGGATATGTCTTGTATCCTATCGATCTTTGTGTCTGAGATTTGTTTGGACATCATGTTTTTAAAATCAATGCTGACAACCCTTTCGTCGGTGACAAAATAAACATCATAATACCAAGATAAAAAATTGCGCAAAAAATAGGTAAGGGTAAAAAGGTACCAAAGAATGGTGGCGGCGTCAACAAGCTTGTCGCCCCAGTCGAAAAAGACGGCCGGCAAGATTGGCTTTATGATAGCTGGGGTTATTAAAAATACTAGGGTTAAAAATAGCCATCTAAGAGTGGTAAACCAGTGCGGGCGCAGGAAGAGAATTATTTTTTCCTGCTCTTCTTGAATTTCAAAACCTTCGTGGCGGGGGGCGATTAAAAAGATTTCTAGGGGAGCTTTCTTTTCGGGAATGTTTTTTTTGAGCTCTTTTATTATGTCTTCTGTTTGAATGCGTCGGGGAATGTCGGGCTTGTTTGTCGATTTTGGTCTTTTTTTAGCCATTTCTCGAGCGGTGTAAATATCCGGCATGGGTACATTATATAAGTTCAAAGTTCAAAGTGCAAAGTTAAAAGTTAAAGATAGCTAATAGGACAAAAGAGTGTCAAAACTCAAATATTTGCACACACCGGGTGTGCACCTCTGTTGCACACCCGGTGTGTGCATGACGGGTTCTAGGGGCTGGTTGCGGCTGGCGGGTTTTTGGGGGGGAGCGGTTAAAAGAAGGGCGATGACAAGTGATAAAAAAATCTGGCCGGTGGGGGTGGTTATGAAGAAATGGTCAAAAAGCCCCCAGAGCGTCAAGCCGGCTAGAGCGGCTTTTTTAATTAGCGATGAATGAAAAAAGAGGCGGCCGGCCCAAAAAACAATCCAGACAAGGCCAAAAAGGCCGAAGTCATAAAACCAAATTAACCAGGCGTTGTGGGGCGGCTGAAGGTACCAATAAGATTCAGGGTGGCTTTTGATTGGGCTGATTTTGGCAAAAACCTGAAGAGCGGCGGCGGGCCCGTGGCCGATAAAAAAGCTGTAAAACGAGGTAAGGGGAAGCCACAGCAGGCGGCGCGATAGGGCCAAGGTTGGATCTGACAGCAAAAGGGTTAAGAAAAGCGGGATGAGATATAAAATCCAGTTATTTTTACGATAAAGCCAAATCGGGAAAAGGGCGATGACTAAAAACAAAACAGCAAAGAAAGATCCTGTGGCGGCGAGGGCGGCGAGGGTTAGATAAGTTGCTGTTGCGGAAGGTCGGGTTTGATATAAAACAAGGGTGAGAATCAGAGAAGTTAAAACAAAAGCTAGAATGTTGGGGTGAGGAAAAAAAAGAGAGCTTAAAAAAAGCTGGCGGTTCAAAACAAAGAAAGAAAAGGGGCCGGATTGAACCAGAAGGTTGCGCCAGAAGAACTCAATCAGCGACAGCCCCCCCAGGCCGTAAAGAGCATATCTTGCGACGATGCTTATTTGTGTTTTAAAGGATGAGAAAAGATAGATGAAAACGAGGGGGTAAATCAGAAATCGCAGGTAAAAAAGGCCTGACATAATCGGCGGGTTCAAAAAGGAAATTAAAATAAACGGCAAAAAGAAAAGGCCGGCTTTAAAAAAGGTTTTGGTTTTGGGAATAAAAAGGAAAAGGCCAATAAAAAGAGCGTCGGCCGGGGTAAACAGAAAGGAAAGGTAGTCAATTTTAGGCAGATAATCAAGCCAAAACCGCCAGCCGATAGGAAAAAACAAACTAATCCAGACAAGTCCGATTAAAAACAAGCTTTTGCAATGGCGAGTTGGCTTTAAAAAGGCGACCGCAGAGAAGTTGTTTTTGATAGATTCGGCCAGGTTTTGTAAAAAATGATCATTGATCATTGGGGGTGGGGCTTATTACTAAGACTCGGCCGCGGTCGGTGTCTATGGATCGGGTGATGACTTGGGGGCGGTCGGCGCAGTGAAGGTGAACAAGCCGGCGCTCCCTGGCAGACAGATTAAAAAGATGTTTTGGTTGTTGGGTGGCAACGACCTGGTCGATGATCTCATCGATCTTAAGAAGCAGTTGGTCGTCTTTGTTTTTGTAGTAATCATTAACGTCTAAAGATACGTGCCCGGGAAAGCCAAGGTTGAATAAAAACAAGGATACCAGGTGGCGCAGGGCGTCGATGGTTTGACCGTAGCGGCCGATTAAGAGCGGGGCTTGGCTGGTAACGATGGTGATGGTCAGATCATGGTCGGCGGCTTTAATGTCGATCTTGTCGACGGAGGCGCCCAGCTCGGTTAAGATTTTGGCCAAAAAATCATGAACCTTGGTTGTGATTTCATTAGCGGAATCAGTCATGTTATTTATTTTTTACAGAAACTTTTTTAACAGCAGCTTGTTTCATTATAAGCTGTTGAAGTAAGGATAGGACAGAATTGACCACCCAATAAAGAGCAATTCCGGAAGGAAAACGGCTGGCGATAAAAACGGTAAAAATAGACATAAAAAACATCATCTGTTTTTGCATTTTTTGAGCTTGAGTGTTGGAGGTTATTTGGGGGGCGGGGGCGACCAGAACACTGCCCAGCTGGGATAGTCCAGCTAAAAGCGGAAGAATGAAGAGGGGGTCGGGCTTGGTCAGATCAAGCCAAAAAAAACTGGGGTCAAACTGATTGGCGTTGACTTGCTGAATAAGGATTTGGTAGAGGGCTAAAAAAAGCAAAAGCTGAACGATGGCTGGCAGGCAGCCGGCGGCCGGAACAACTCCTTTTTCCTTAAAGAGGGCGGCTTGGGCTCGAGCTAGTTTTTGGGGGTGCTTCTGGTACTTTTTTTTGAGTTTGTCTATGTCGCCTTGAAGTCCGGCTATTTGATTGGCGTGCCTAAAAGATAAGAGATTAACAGGGAGCAAAATAATTTTTATCAAAACAGTTATCAGGATTATGCCGCCGCCTAAGCCTATGTGGGAGGAGAAAAAAACCAGACCAAGGGTAAGCGGATGCTGAACAAGAGTCTGCCAAATAGAATAAATTGTTTGCCAAATGGTCATAAATAGTTGGACTTAAAAAGCGGCTGACATTTAAACAGCCTAATAACAGCTTTGGCCCCGCCGATGATGGGCCCGTTAGCTTTGATTGACTGCTGAGCATAAATAGAACAGCTTGGGTAGTGCCGACAGTTTAGTGGAGATATGCCGACACTTAATAAAACCCCAGTAAAAAGAGTTTTAGTTTTTTTATATAACCAGAGTAGCATGTGTTATTGTTCCCAAAAAGTATTAGACAGATAATTTTTCCCGGCCTTTCTGCCGGCGTTTTTTAAGGACATTGCGGCCGGTTTTAGTCGAGTTGCGAGCTAAAAAGCCGTGTTTTTTTTGCCTTTTTCTTTTTTTGGGCTGCCAAGTTCTTTTAACCATAAAACCTCCGGGCATAGTTTATCAAATGTGGGCTAAAAAAGAAAGGGGGGTATTTTTCCACAAGTCTTGACTTTTTGTGGAAAGTTTGGTAAATCTGTTTTATGGTTGGTGTTTAAAAACAACACAGGCCGCGTAACCTGCCCGGTTTTAATTATTTTACTTTTTAAAAACATATGGATGATCTATGGCGGGCGATTCTGGCCGAGCTTGAAACCGAGATTTCTCCGGCTAGTTTTAGGATATGGTTTTTAAATACTAAACAACACAACTTGCAAAAAACCAATGGGTTGATACGGCTGTGGGTCAGCTGTCCAAGCGGGTTCGTCCAAGATACGATCAAGAGCCGGTTTTTAAGCCAGATTAAAAAGATTGGCGGGCGAGTGGCGGGCAAGCCGGTCGAGGTGGAGTTTGAGATCTCCGGTTCAACACCTAAGGCCAAGCCTCAAAACTTGTCGCTGATGTCGTTTGAAAAAAGCCGGGACCGCAACAGTTTAAATCCCCAGTATACCTTTGAGAATTTTGTGGTTGGGCCAAGCAATCAGGTGGCGGTAGCGGCGGCAATGGCGATCACACACAATCCCGGGGGGGTGTACAACCCCTTTTTTCTTTTTGGCGGAGTTGGCTTGGGCAAAACGCATTTAATTCAAGCGATTGCCCATGAGATGAAAAAACAAAAGCCAAAATTAAAGATTTTATACACTTCATCAGAGGAGTTTACCAATGACCTGATCGGGGCGCTGCGCCGGCAAAAGATGGATAAATATAAAAATAAATATCGGCGAGTTGATGTGTTGTTAATTGACGATATTCAGTTTATCGCCGGCAAAACCTTTGTCCAAGAGGAGTTTTTTCACACATTTAACAGCTTGTATATGAATAATAAGCAAGTAATAGTGACGGCTGACAGTCCGCCGGACGAGATAGATGGGCTGCCGCAACGAATAATATCACGGTTCAAGGGCGGCTTGGCGATTGATGTCCAGGCTTTGGATTATGAAACTCGGCGGGGAATCGTTGAAAAAAAGATGGCGGAGAGGTCTTTGGGGGGCAACGGCGAGCTGGTCGAGATGCTGGCCTCGCACCCCTTTGAGAACGCAAGGGAGATCGAGGGAGTCATCTTAAAACTGGAGACACTTAACCACCTGCAAAAAAAAGAGCTGACGCCGGATCTTGTCCAGAGCATTCTGGGCGAGGGCGGAGCGGTTAGAAAAACGCATGATCCAAAAAAGATTTTAAAAACAGTCTCGCGGTTTTTTGGGGTGCCGGTTAAGGATATTAAGGGGCAGGGCCGCCAATCTAAGATAGCTATGGCCAGGCATGTGGCGGTTTTTTTATGCCGAAGCGAGCTTAATCTGCCGTTTGTGGCGATTGGGAGGCTTTTTGGGGGGCGGGACCATTCAACGATTATCCATAGTGTGGAAAAGGTGGAAAAAATGTTTAAAACTAAAAAGGAAATCCGCCAGGCGATAATCTCGATAAAGGGAGAGCTAAATCGGTAAAAGCTTTTCCACAATTGTAAACATTTATCCACATTGTTTTAAACATTGTTTTTAACATTTTTAACTAGGTAGTTTTGCTTTTTAGGCCGGTTTTCCACTGGACTATTACTACGTTTAGATATAAAATAACAGTATGGAAATTGTGGTGGTAAAAAATAAATTCGAAAGATTGCTTAGCAGCTTGCTTCGTTTTGTTCCGTCAAGGCCGTCTCTGCCGGTTTTATCCAGTATTTTATTAACAGCGGCTGATGACAACTCCTTTTTACTCAAAGCGACCGACTTGGAAATGGGGATAGAGATTGGATTCGGGGCTAAGGTGATTAAGAAAGGAAGCGTTTTGGTTGACGGCCGCGTCTTGAACGATGTGGTTAAGGGGATGGTTGGGGATAAAATTATAATCAAGAAAGAAGATGGGCGAATTTTTGTTGGCAGTCAAGGTCAAAAAGTTGAGGTTTTGATCGAGGATCCAACGGAGTACCCAATTTTCAAGATGCCTGACAAAGAAGGGGCGGAGAAGATGACAACTGGGGAGGTGAAAGATTTTCTTAGGAAGACGGCCTTTTCAGTGTCGAAAGATGAGATTCGGCCGGTTTTGACCGGATTGATGATGAAGGCGGGAGATAAGGATGTCGAGATTGTCAGCACTGACGGCGTTAGATTGTCGGTTCTGAGGAAAAAAGGGCTTAAATGGAGCGGAAAAAAGGTGGTGCCGGTTAGGTTTTGGAGCGAGGTAGGCAATTTATCCAGCGATCAGGTTGAGATCTGGCTGAATGATAAAAAAAAGCAGATAGCGGCTGAAAGCGAGATCGAAGACGGCGGCCGAGTTAGGATTGTGTCACAACTGATAGAAGGCGATTATCCCAAGTATGAAACAATCATTCCAGAAAAGACACAGATGAACGTGACGGTGAATCGAGGACTGCTGGATCAACGGCTGGGATTAGTGATGGTGTTAGCCAGGGAGGGCGGCAATGTGGTTAAGCTGCGAGTCGAAAAAGGAAAGCTGCTTTTGAGCGCCCAGGCAAGCGTGAGAGGAAATGTCGAGGTGGAGCTGGAAGCGGAGGTTCAGCCGGACAGCTCCAGGATAGAGCTGGCTATCAACGGCAAGTTTTTACAAGACGTAGTTGGAGTTATCGAGGATGAGTATGTAAGTTTGGGGATTGAGGATAAACTGAAACCGGTTCTTATTAGGGGAGTGGAGAAAGATGACTATCTACATGTTTTAATGCCGGTTAATTTAAGTGAGTAGCAGGTGATGCCAAGTGATTTTGTGATAGACTAAAATGTATGATCCTGCCGTTTTTAAACAAAAAGAAAACCACGGAAGCTAAAGAGGATAAAAAGCCCGGTCAGGGCATGGATGCGGCTATGGAGTCGCTGGCTAAGGGGGTGGTTGGGATAGACGACATTATTGCGCCGTCGGCCATGGAAGAGGATTTTTCCTATGTCAGGCTTAATGATAGGTATGTGCAGGTGCTTTTTGTGGCCGGATACCCCCGCTATGTGTCGCCGAATTGGCTGATGCCGCTTATCACCTTCAATCACACAATCGACATCAGCATGCACATAGTTCCGGTTGAGGGAAAAACGGTCTTGGACGACTTAAGGCGAAAGGTGGCCGAGATGGAGGCGGAGATGGCCAATGACATACAACAAGGAAAGGCTGTGGATCCAGGGACCCAGGCAAAGTTAGAGGACGCTAAAGTTTTGCAGGAGCAGTTGGTGAAGGGCGTTGAGCGGTTTTTTATGTTTGGACTATACATTGCGGTTTACTCGACAAATCTAAAAGAGTTGAAGGCGGTGTCGGAGCAGGTGATATCAACACTGGGGTCGATTATGATTGTGGCAAAGAAAGCGACCTTGCAGATAATGGATGGATTTGAGACGGTTTTGCCGATTGGCCAAGACAGGATAGATTTTAAAAGAAATATGGACACGACGTCGCTGGCAACGACGTTCCCATTCACCTCTTCGGAGCTGTCTGATGATCGGGGAGTGGCGTATGGGATTAATGAGCATAACGAGTCGCTGGTTATTTTTGACAGATTCTCTTTAGAGAATGCTAATATGACGGTGTTTGCTACCTCGGGAGCTGGAAAGTCCTATGCGGTCAAGCTGGAGATCTTAAGGTCGCTGCTTTTTGATACGAGCGTATTAGTAATTGATCCGGAAGACGAGTATCGATTGCTGGCCAGCGTAACCCAGGGGAACTATTTTGATTTTACGCAGGCGTCGGTGAATAAGATAAACCCGTTTGATCTGACGGTGAACAGGGTGGAAAACGAGGATGTTTTAAGCCAGAAGATAATGTTTTTGCACGCCTTGATGGAGGTTATTATGGGAAAGCTGACGCCGGAGGAAGGGGCGCTGCTGGACAGAGCGATTGTCCAGACTTACAAAATGAAGGGAATTACCCCGGATCCAAGCACTCAAAACAGCGAGGCGCCGCTGATGGAGGATTTGTATAAAGTTTTATTAGGTTACGAAAACAAGATGGGGCAGAGCCTGGCCTTAAGGATGGAGAGGTTTGTTAAAGGCGGCTTGGCCGGCATTTTTAACGCCAGGTCCAACATAGAGATTAATGCACCATTGACGGTTTTTTCGATAAAGGGAGTGGAGGATGAGCTAAGGCCGGTAGCGATGTTTATTATATTAAACTTCATTTGGGATGAGGTGCGAAAGCGGTTTAAGAAAAGACTGCTGGTGGTGGATGAGGCTTGGTATTTAATGCAGTATCCAGGGTCGGCTAAGTTTTTGAGGGCGGTGGTAAAACGGGCCAGAAAATACTATTTAGGAGTGACGACGATAACTCAGGATGTGGAGGATTTTTTGGCATCGCCGTATGGTTCGTCGATCATTAATAACTCGGCGATTCAGTTTTTAATGAAGCAATCGCCGCCGGCAATTGACAAGGTGGCTAAAACTTTTTATTTATCCAGAGGAGAAAGGCGACTATTATTGTCAGCTGATGTGGGCGAGGGGATTTTCTTTGCCGGTTCTAATCATGTGGCCTTAAGAGTGGTGGCTTCCCCGGAGGAGCATAAAATTATCACAACCAAGCCGGAGGAGGTTTCAGGTGATAGGTTGAGGCCTGGCGGTGACGATGGTGGCGGCGTAGTCTGAGGCGGGGGCGGGTTTAAGGGGTTGTTCCGGGTTGTAAACACTGTGAAATAGGTGGATTATTTCGGTAGTGGTGAGCTGGCGGGTGGGGAGCCCGATCCTGGCAAGCTGTCTTATTAAGTGGTCGCGCTTTGGAAAGAGGTTGGTTTTTGCCTTTTCAATAATTTCTTTTGGCAGGGTGCCATGGGGCTTGGTGGGGGGCTTTTTATCTTTAGTGAAAAGATTAAAAGAAAAGGTTTTGTTTAGCGAGGCTAGGCCGACATAATGATAAGGGATGACTAGGTAGAATTTTTTATCAAGGACATTTTTTTCCTTGACCAGTTTTTGGACGAAGTTTTTGTAGCCAATAAGCCGCTGTTTTAAGACGGAGTTTTTTTGGGCGTTGATTTGGGAGGTTAAAAAATTTAAGTAACCAGAGATGTCTTTCTTTTGGGAGCGAATGTAGATTTGAATGGGGAAGGAAAGAGAGTTTAATAGAGCCGAGTAAGAATAGATAACGGCTTCTTGCTCTTCTTCAGAGAGGAGGTCAAAATTAATGGCCCCAACCTGGAGGATAACGGCGCAGGCGTTATCCTTTAGAATGACGAGGTCGTCCTGGACATCTTTTATAGGAACGCGGTCTTGGGTGGTGCTGATAATACCGATTTTGCGAGGGTCGAGCATGAGAACATTATATAAAGTCAAAGGCCAAAAGGCAAAAGGCAAAGTTACCCGCCTCGCGTTGACGTGAGTCGAGGCGGGTAAATCCTAAATTCTGAATCCTAAGCTCCAAATAAGCTCTAAATTCTAAATCTCACCCTGTACCAGACTCCGACTTTGCGTCGGAGACGGTACGGGGTTGCCCAACATTGGCATGCTGGGCAAAATTCCAATTAGCCAATTTTCAAACCTAACCCAAAAAACCCTCTGGGAGCGGAGAGACCGATTTCCACCCTCGGACGGTTGATATTTCCTATGACTCCTTGGAACCCTTGTTCCAAGGTGGCATAGGTATATCATCCTCAGAGGTTGGAAATCGTGTGTGAGGGCAGTCAACCCAAATGACCCAAAAAGAACCCTGGGGGTTGTCAAGTTTAAGTAATAAGTAAGAAGAAATACTAATTAAAAGTTCAAAATGCAAAAATGGTCTCCCCACGGTTAAAGGTGTGGGTTTCTTTTAAGATCCCGGATCTTTTAGTAAATGAGATCCGGGGATCGGGAATGGGGGGCGTGGTTTGGCTGGCTGGCTGGGTTGGTTAGCTGGTGTTTGGGTTTTCTTTGGGTTGGGGTTTGGGTGCGGCGGCTTCCAGCGGCTGAGCGATGATTTTTATTGGACTAAGGACGGTGTTGTTAAGGGTTAAGCTGATCGGGGTAATTTTATAACCGTCCCGCTCGGCCTCGATGATGTATTCACCAACAGGCAGGGGGTTGGCAAAAAAGAACTGGCCCAGCAGGTTGGTCTTAGTAACCCTGACCGGCATGTTGGTCTGCTTGGTTTTAACCTCGACGATGGTGCCGGGCAGGGGCTGATTGTCGGACGAGACAACTATGCCGACCGGCAGATTCTCCTGAGTGGTTTTAGGCAAAGAGGTGTCAAAGGTTGGCTTCTTTGGAGCGGTTTTTTTAATAAGGGTTGGTTTTAGGGAAAAGGGGTGTTTGGCGGCGGCTGGCTGGGGCGGGGCTTGGCGAATGGGCTTGACGGCTGTTTTTGGCTGGGGAGCTGGCCGAGGTGTTGGTTTTGGAGCTGTTTGGGCGGGCATTGGGGACTGGGCTGAGGTTAAGGGGGCGGCGGGCCCGGCTTGTTGAAAGAGATGATTAACATAAGAGGAAAAAGAAGACGGCTGTTTTTTATTTTGGGTAAGCTGATCAATCGACGCCCGCGGGCGGGCGGGGGCGATGAGAGGGGGCTTGGCGAATGTTTTGCGGGGGGTGTAGGTTTGATAAAGAAGGACGTGAGACCGGGGCCTAAAGATAAAGATGGTGGGTTTGTAAATGCTTTTAAGGAAGGAAAGTATCCAAACATCCAAAGGGCGCTCTTCCAAGGGCAAAAAGGCCATAGCAATACCTAAGAGGGCTGAAATAACCGCTGGCGGATATTTAAGAATGGGGTAAAGAGGCAGTTTCCAAAGGATAAAGGCGATAATAAAGCCGCCGGCAACCTCGAAGAATTGCTGGAGAGTCATGTTGCCAACCAAGCGGAATTTATAGGTGGTTATATTTTGGGGAATGGGGTGTTCTTTGAAAGGCATGGGTACATTATATAAAGGCAAAAGTCAAAGGTCAAAAGGCAAAAGCGAAAGAAATCTCAAATTTTAAATCTCAAATGTCAAAACTACATGTTAAATGTTAAATCTACTCGCCTCGCG
>JAADGY010000053.1:0-9074 GCA_013152165.1 bacterium | reverse complement strand
TTGACACTATGGAGGAAAAAATATTCACCTTTGGTGAAAAGCTCCAATGACCAATAGGGCACCAAATTCCAAACAAAACCTAGAAACCACTCCTGAGGGGGCATTCGAGTTCTATTTTAGGGAGTAGTGGGGTAGGTTGGGTTTTTGGCCGGATTTAAGGCTACCTAGCCCAGTCGACTTGAAGGTTCTGAGTGATTTGGGGCGGCAGGGAGTTGAGCCACTTTTTAGCCTTTTGTTTGGCCAGTTTTTGATCCGGATGAAACGGGTAGATGGTGATATGTTTTTCGCTATGATATTTAACCAAAAAGAAGGGGTTGGGTTTTGGCAGTGATTGAAGAAGGGGAGTTTGGTTAAGATAGTTTTGAACCTGGCGGTTAATATCGGCTGGGTATGAGGCTGAGCCTGCAGGCTGTTTAGGGGTGGTGATTTGCCAGGAGAAAATTTTTCGGCCCTTATGCTTGACGGTAATGGTGTAAGCGGTGTTTGGCTGGGGCAAGGACTGCAACAGCCACTTAATTGAAGTGGGCGAGGTTTTTTGCGGCGGCAAGGTGGATAATGGGGGAGTTATTTCAAGGGCCATATCCTGAAGAGGGGTTGATTTAGAAAGGCTGACTTCAACTGAAGAAAAGAAGCGGCCGGATTGGGTTGGGAGGTGTTGGGTTATTTTAGGCGGACGATTTATCAGCCACCAGCCAAGCGAGGTGGCGGCGGCGATGAGGGCTAAGACGATGATGATGTGTCTGGTTTTTATTTTAATCATGGGCCAGCCTGACAGCCTGTGTAGCGCAGCCAACCTAATAAAGGCATTTTAGTACTGAAAGACCCCCACTGTCCATAGATTTTTTTAATAGTAACGACAGGAGAAGCAATGTTAGCGCTGGCGAAGGTGACGATTCCCTGGTTGGAGTTTGGCGGAGCGATGGCCTGAATAACAACGCCAACATGGCCGTATGGGGTGGCGGCGTCAGTGCCGCCAAAGACCAACACATCGCCCGGCTGGGGGCTGTTTTTGTAGTTTGAGCTTTGTTTGTTTTGGAAAGTCTGCAGGATGGAGGGGCATTTAGATTTAGCCTCCTTTAACCAATTGTTGGCGTTTCCTAAAGAGCTGATGCCGCAAAGACCGGCCAGAGTTCTTTGGGTTGAGTATAAAAAGGTGTCATTGACAAACTCGGTGCATTGGATGTAGTTCTTCTCTTGATCGGAGTCGATGTAGTTGTTAAAGGTTCTAGGATCGCCGCAGTGGAAAGAGTTGGGCAGAAAACCATATGCCGGCTGGGCGGCGGCTGGGCAGAAGCAGGCAGGGTTTTGACTTGGCGGCTGGCCGGCCTGGCAGGCCCCAAGCTGATTAGCCAGCTGCTTAGCTTTGTTGGCGATGGTAAAACAACCGGTAATTGGAGCGTCGCCGATTAGGACGGTAAAAGAATCGACTCGCTGTTGAGTTTGATCATCTAGCTTAAAAGTAATTCTGGCCTGATTAACAAGTTGGGAGTCTTTTAAGGAGGGATCCAGCGTTAAAGAGTAGGCGATTTTTATTTCTTTGTCGGCGGCAAGCTGATAAGGAAGAGTGATTTTTTGGCCGTCTTGGGTGGTTATTTTTCTGCCGGAGAAGATTTTTTTCTGCCGGAAACGCTGGTGGTTTTTGGTTTGAATCAGGGCGGTATCGTCAAAGCGCAGGATGTTGATATCTTGTTTGGTTTTGATGGTAACGATGTAAGTAAGGTTGGCCTTGTCGGCGGCGGCCTGGTTGGTTAGGCGGGGAAAGGTTGAGTCAGAGCCGGCTTGATAGTATTGGCTGAGGCCGGTTAGATCAGCGATTTTGGTTATGTTAACAGCTTGGCTGGCTGATGAGTTGTAATAACTATCCGGCGGGATAAAGGCGGTCATTATGCCTGGAAGGATGATGAGACTGATGACGGCGACGGTGCCGCCGACGGCGGTGGTTAAAAGGCCGGTGGCAAGAGACGAGGTGGCGGCTACGCCGCCCCAGATAGAGGCGGCTAGATTGGCGATTCCGGAAGCCAGCCCGCCGAGGAAGTTGCCTATACCTCCGGCTATAGAGGTGGCGGCGTGGTAAGCCCGGACAGCTAGGTCACCAAGAACCCAGCCGATGACAGCGCCGACCGGGCCGCCGACGACAGCGCCGGCCGCGGCCGCGGCGAATTGGACTAGGTGAGAGAAAATGAACTTTAGCAGAAAATACAGAAGGCCGCCAAAGATGGCCAAGATAGGCTTCCAGCGGTCTTTTATTAAGTAAAATAGGTCTTTGGCGATAAGCAGAGCGGCGATGACGGTGCCGACGCCGGTTGAAGCTAGGGCCAGTTCCGATCCAAGCGACAAGCCAAGCTTGGCTAAGAGCTTAACAAGAAGCTTGCCGGTTTGTTTGCCCAGGAATTTAAACAATTTAAAGGCTATTTGTTTTGGGTCGGTCCAAGTGCCGACAATGTCAATAAATTTATCGCCCCAGGCGCCAACGACGCCGCCCCAAGAAGCCAGTTTTTTCCAGCTTTTTTTACCCCAGCCAAAGTATTTTTTAGCCCTTTTATAAATCCCAGAGTTGACAACCCAGTTTTTATAACCAGAGAGAGTGTCTTTAGCTTGATTAAAACGCTTGGCGGTGGATCGGTATAGCCGCCGCCTGCCGGCGTTTTTTAGGAATTTAAGGCGGGCGCTTTTGTATAGGCTGGTAGCAACGGCTTTGGATAATGTCCGCCAGCTAAAGGGGGTGCCGGCAAGCTGGGCGGCCACAGGGTGGAAAACCGGCTCGATGATGTTTTGGTAAGTCTTGGTTTGCTTTACCCAACCTTTAACCGCTTGTTTGGTGGCGGTTTTAATGTCGCTGAGTTTAAGCGAGAGTTGGAAGCCGGGCAGGTTTTTAATAGCCTCTAGGTGTTGGTGGTAGGTTGTGAGGGTTGAGTTTTTAAAACGTTGCCAGCGGACGTACAACCTAAGTGAAACAGGGAGGGCTTGGTAAGCGGCGGCAAGCTGATCAGAAGGCAGGCTTTCTATCTGGGCGATTCGTGACTGCAGGTTTTGGTAAAGCGGGCTGTCGGGGGCAAGCGGCGGCCTGGTGGGGGTTTGGCGGCCGCCGATAGGAATCGGATTGCCGGCGGCTAATGATGAAAGCTGGTCTTTAAGATTCTGCAAGGGGTGGGTGAGGCCTAAAAATAGGGCGTATGGGTCCTGGCCATCAAGGATTGCTTGGGTGCGGCGGGTAAAAACATAACGGAGAAGGGTTTTGTCCATAAAAGAAGCCGAGTCGGAGTTGGTGAGGATGGTGGGAATGAAGCGGCCAGCGGCGGGAATTAGGGGGGCAGTTTGTTGAATAACGTTTGATAAAGACTCTTCTGGAATAGAAAGGGCGCCGGCGTATTGCTGGGCAAGTTCTTTTATGAGGCCCTGCTTGTGTGGGTCAGGGACCAAATTAGGATCAACCGGCTGGATCTTGGTTAAAAACTGCGAGGCTTTTTCGGTGAAGTCTTCGACGGCCTGTTGCTGTTTTGGATCAAAAGGGTGTTGGCTGGCAAGGCGGTTTTTAATAAGCAGTTTAACAGCCTGGCGAGCCTGTTCCGGAGTATTAGGAAGGGATTGGTTGACTTGGCGGCTGATTTGATTAATGGCCTTAAGCGTTTTGGGGGAAAGAACCTGTTCAAGGCTGTCTTTTAGTGATTGGTGGATGATTTGGGCCAGCTTGGCTGGGTCATCGGCGGCCAGCCGATTTCTAAGGATTAAGATTTGTCTGTCGGTTGGGGATGTAAATTGTTTGATGGGGGAGGTAAACACCCGATCGGTTATCTGTTTGGCGATATCGAATGAAAGGGCGTCGGGATCAAAAGCATGGCCGAAGGATAGATAGGTGGTGATGGTCGAGTCGATAGCTTGGTGAACCAGCCGGTTAAGGGCGCCGGCGATTACTAGGGATTCTTTTGGGCTAATACTTGATGGGATTTGAAGCTGTGCTTGAAGAGTGTTGGCTAAAGATGACTTAAGAGAGCTGGTAACAGAAGTTAACTGGCTGATGTTTTGGGGTGAAAATGGGGGGAGGTTTAAGGTAATGGTTTTATCCTGCTTGTTGGTTTGGGTGATTGACGGCGGCGGCTGGTCAGCCGGCGGGCGGGCGGGCAGTTTTAGTTTAAAGCCGGCTTTGGTGACGGCGGGTTGGTTTGATATGGTGATAAGTTGGTAATCAACGGCCTGCTTGTAGGCAGACATAATCTGGTCGATGGTGGCTAGCTGCGGACTGTCAAGAATGTTTTTAATAAAGGTCAAGAGCTCGCCAAAGGATAGCGGAGTGCCATCGTCGAGTTGGGGGGCGGACTGTCTGCCAAGGCGGAGCTTGTAAGCATTAGTCAGGATTAGAAGAGTAGTATCTGAGATAGCTTGAAGGAGGGTGTTGGACAGCTGTTGTTGAGCGGGGGTGCGGGGGACTGAGGATAAAAAAGGAGCTATGTTTTTATGGCGGGAAAGGGTGTTGATCCAGTTGTTGACGATGTGGCGGCGAATGCGCGGGGGGACGGTAAGGCTTTGGGTTTGTGAATTAGTTAAAGCGCCGGCTTCAAAAACAATGGATGTGGGGAAGTTTAAAAGTTCAGCTTCGGTTAAAAAAAGGACCTGGTTAAGGCAGTCTATCCAACCATTGAGGGTGTGGGGTTTAAGGAAGCAGCCAAAAGACGCCCGCATCTGCCGCTTGCGCTGGCTGGCCCGAGCTAATCCTACATCTTGCACCATACCTTGATTTTACCCTATTTTTTCTGAAGGCATAGTATAATAAAGGCAAATGCCAAAGATAGATCAAGAACCCCGCCCCAAAAATACATTTGATGAGGTTTTATATCCACCCTTGGATAGGGAAAGGGAGAGAGGAGTGGTTGTGGCGGCGGATGTATGGGTGATGAGTGAAGCTCTAAGAACGGTAGGTAAGTGGTTATTAATGGATAAGAAGGGCAACGTGGTTAGAAGTTTAGAGCCGGCGGCTAAAAAATCAGAGGTGGATCTTGGAGAGAGGTGGGAAAAGATAGAGCCATCTAAAAGAGAAGATCTAAAGATGGCTATGGAGATTGATATAACCAATAGTGACTGGTTTATCGATTGGTTAAGAAGAATGTCAGGAAGCGATCGGAGCAAAGTCTTAGCGGTACTGGCAGCAGAAGACAGTAGGACTAATTGGGGGGAGCTGCAGGTTTTTATCGAAAGCAGTGCAGATGTTTTAAGCGAAGAGATTGAGTTGATTGCTCGGCGAGCGATGGATATTTTACTTCGAAGAATGTCCGAGAAAGATTTGGCGTACCTATATTTTAAATATGGCGAGGCGAAGAGTTATTGGGACGGAATGTCGGCGATCTTATCCTTGTCGAAAACTGGTGTAGAAGATGGTTTAGCAGTGTTGTTTAGGATTTTTAGTGCTGATGAGGATTTGAAAAATGAACTCGTGGAGATGATTATCGGAACACAGGGAAAGAAAACAGGTTTTAGAAAAAAAGATATTGCTGTCTTTTTTGATAAATTATTTTTAAAGATAAAAAGTGATGGGGCAGAGCAGGTATTGAGGGGTTGGTTGAATGTGAAAGCGGGAAAGATCGAAAGGGGAGTGGTCAAGGTTGACGTAAATGAAAGTTGGATTGAAGGGGTGCGGGGGCTGGTGCGAAGAATGAAAGAAGGTGAAGAAGAAGAGACTTACGGGAGTTTAGAGGCTCATTTGGCCAAACTGGACAAGGTCAGAGAAGCGGCGGGGTCCGAAGAGGATATAGGGCAATCTTGGGATGAAATCCTCAAGACAGCCAAAGTGGTAGCAGAGTGGTTGTGGAGTGAAAAGATTTTACCCAAGACCAAAGCTTCCAGAGTAGTAGAAATTGCGGTTGGCTTGACCGCATTAACTAGGTTAAGAAAAGAATGGCCTAGGGATGCTTTAGTTTTTCCCTACCCGTTCCTTGTTAAAAGAGTGAAGGCATTGGGGCTGACAAGCTATTTTGGTGAAACTGATGACGAGATACGGATGAATATAGACAGCATGTTAAAAGACGAGGTCGGCGCGGTGTATGAAGCTATAATGATTCGGTTAATAGCTGAGGTGGGCGGGACGATGGCGCGAGGTTTTGAAAAAGAAAAAAAATTATTTTCTTATTTAGATAATGTGGGAGGCGCGGCTAGGGTGCTGAAAGAGGTTAGAGCAAAAATTGAAGTGCCTGACGAAGTAGTATCCTGGCTTTATGAAGTGGCTGAGTTGAATCATGAATCAAAACAAAAAGAACCGGATTTAGATTTGAGGAGAGAAAGCCGGGCACATGCGGGGGCGCTTTCAAGGGCTGATGAGATAGAGCAAGCAGCTGGAACAGATGCAGAGGCGATGCGGGCGCTGTTGGAATCAATGGCAACACCGCCGGAAAGAATGCCTAGTTTAGAGATGATGGGAATGTATAGCCCGGAGAGGTTGTATAGTTCATTAATACATGAGGGTTCTGAATATAAATCGGTAGAGGTATCTGAGCTACACAGGCGAATAGAAGCGTTTTTAGATGGAGAGCCAGACATTAAAGCCGCGATCGAAACAAGGATAGCAACCAAATTTTCCAGAGATACTGTAAGCCCTTTTTATCTTGTAAAAGCCTTGATTGATTATTATGATGACTTGCGGGTGAGTCAACTAGGAGCCCAAGAGAGAGACCGATTAAACCGCTTAACAAGGATAATTAATGATTTAGAACAGGTCTTTTTTGCTGAAATAGGCAGGTTGTTAATGGTGCATGTGTGGGGATCTGGTGCGGCGACTGAAGGCGGCATGAGTTCAATACATCAAATTCAGTCGATGATCTTGTTATTATTACTACCGGCGAGTAAGCGGATGGCAGCTAAAGGATTTATTAAATCGATTCAGATGAAAGAAAGGGTTCTAAAGTCAAGCATGGCTGACTTAAAAGCAAACAGGCATATGTTTGATGAAAGAGAAGTGAACGCGGCCCAAACGGTGTATGTAGATGTCAAAAAAGAAACAGATACTGGGGTTGAGGTCAAAAAATTAAACTTTTCTGATTTTATGGATGGATGGGAGATGCACTATGAAAAGGTGTATGACAGGTCAAGCAAGTATTATAAGGATTATCAAAAGTATGGTATCACGCCCAAAAATATAGAGATTTATATATTAAGTGAAGACGAGGAGGAACAATCAAGGATAGAGCATACCGTGGCAAGGTGGGTGGCGGAACGAGCGGGATTAAACTGGGATGATTTAGATGGGGCGGTGCGCAGCCGGCTAATATTTATGGCTAAGGGTTCGGCGGCGTGGCAGATCACAACGATGTCGGGCTATCGAGTCTTGTTGGGTTGTTATGGATTAACCAAGGATAAAATCAAGGCCTTAAGGCAGTTCAGATTTTATATTGAGAAATACGGCGGTCCAGCGGGCAGCGGGATGTTAATGGAGGGGGTGGCGGATGTGTCATCAAGAATATTAAAAGGCAAGCTACCTGTTTTTGAAGATGTTGCCAAGAGATTAATACCCGAACCTCCGCCAGGGGCGGATGATCAAACACAAGAAAGGATAAAAGAAGAAAGAACGATAATAAAAAGAGCTCTAAAGCATTTATTTTTTGAAGAAACACAGCGTGACAATCCGGTTTTGCGGCCGGTGGGCGATGTTGTGGCTTTTGGACGAGGGGGAATAGATGGCAATGATGACTCTTTGGAGTTTGTTTGGATGGACAGAGATAAAAGAGCGGCCAAGGCTAGAGAAAAGACAGGCTTCTTTGATGATCCGCAAACTAGGGAGGACCTGCTTTTTTTAATGGATAAAATGGCTGAAATGAGTCCGGTGGAAAGAAATAGGTTAATGGCGATTTTTGGATTTGATGAAGCTGAGGTGAATAGGATGTTTCAAAGGATTGACCGTGTTTTGGGTAATGTAAGACACAGTTGGGAAGATAATAGGCGGGGATTTGACCGCCGGTATCAATTGGCAATGATAAGAACTATGATGGCTAAGTGGGGTTACAAGTTTATAGGGAACGAACGCGTTGAGGATGGGGATATTGGAGAGGCTGTTATAAAGTTTGGTTTTAATGATTACTATGATTACTTGAGATATTCGGAAGCGATTGAAAAGGTGAGTATCCAAATGTTTAATTTTACCTCGAAGCCAACGGAAGAGTCATTGTTGGAAATTTTTGGAATATTAAAGGGGACAACTTTAGGGGCGGATGTGGTTAGAACTATAATGAAGCCATTGATTGATGTTTTAATTACTTGGCACAAGGGCTATAAGAGCTGGACTTTTCCCGGTGGAAGCGGGTTTAAGATTGATTGGGATATGCTGATTAAGGAGCCGATGGGCGGTTTGATTGACGAGGAGACGGGCTTGCCTCAGTATGAAACGGGCGAGATAGAGAGCGTGGATCCCTTGACAGGAATGCCGATTTTACAAAAGCGAAGCTTAAGAGAGGTGTATCGGGTGCGAAATAATTGGGAGGATCGATTATATGCTTGGAAGCGGAGGCTGCCATTTGTTGGAGGTGATGGAATGTCGTTGATGCAAGTGCTCCACGGGCCGGGTTGGGGAGAGGATGATGCGGTATTAAACAAGGCAGATGTCATGTCGTTATTGGATAGATATCGGAAAAAAGGAATGCTGGATGGCCAAATGGTTAGAGAGCTGGCTTTTAAGCATGTTGGCAGAATGTATTATTATCAGTATAGGTTGGGGTTGAAGTGGTTGGATTTTGAGGATCTTTTAAAAATGTCTGTATTAGTGAGCGGCGTAGTGGGGTTCAATGTGGTCAAAGATGCGGTTACTGCGAAGAAATAATAAACAAGCTTTTGGCAGGGGGTTGTTTAATAGGCTTGAATTATTATCCCTTTTGAACCTTTTGTAGTTTTTGATCGAGACTAATAAGCCTTTTTTCTTGGGCACGCCGTTGTTGCCAATTATGAATTCGGGAAACGGGCGATATGGTTTGATGGAATGCGCCACCTAAAGACTCACCGAAGTTAACGTTAAGCTGGCCTTTGATTAGGTTTTCGGCGGTTTCGGCGGCGGCAGGGGCCATGTAAAGAATTCCCAAAGCGACGATAGCTAGGATAGCATT
>JAADGY010000092.1 GCA_013152165.1 bacterium | reverse complement strand
AGATCGTATATTGACATTTTCTAGATGGCATAATAGATAATTCATTCTACCACCTTGTCTGGGGGTGGGATGCTTTGTAGGGAGTGTTTAAAATCACAAGTCGGGTTTTCCAAGCCCGGCTTGTGATTTCACCCCTCTTCTCTCAGAAATTCGAGAACCGGGTTCTAGATTCTCTTCATATTTGATATCATTTAATTAATGGGGTGGGGGAGGGCTGATAAAAAAACCGGTTTAGGCTGGTTAGCTTTAACAGCAATAATTGGGCTGGTGGTTGTTAATTTGTTTTTATGGCGGACAAACCAAACACAAAAAACAGTAATTAAAAGATTGAAAAACAAGTTGTCTAAAATAGGCAGTGAAGGTTTTTTGGTCACCCAAGTCCTGGACGGAGATACATTTACATTAGTCAGCGGCCAGCGGGTCAGGTTAGCCGATGTTGATGCCCCGGAAAAGGATTTTTGCTTGGGCAAACAAGCCAAGCAGCGTTTAACTGATTTGGTTTTGGGCAAAAAAGTTGTTTTTAAAGACACCAGAGTTGATAAATTCGGCCGAAGCATAGCCTTGGTTTATCAAAAAGATGCTTTTATTAACAAAATAATGCTGGAGGAAGGCTGGGGGCGATATGACGCCAGCCAAACAAGTATGGATAAACTGCTTTTAAAGGCCGCCCACAAAGCCCGCAAAGCCAAGCTTGGAGTTTGGCGGTTTTGCACCCCAGCCGCACCGCCCAATAAAAACTGCGCCATCAAAGGCAATATCGAAAAACATTTTGGCAAAAAGGTTTACCATTTCCCCGGCTGTTCCGGATATAACGTTGTTTTGGTCGAGCTTGACCGGGGCGAAAATTGGTTTTGCAGTGAAAAACAAGCCCAAAAAGCCGGCTTTGTTAAATCAAAAAAATGCTACGGCAAAAAATATCAAAGCAATAAATGAGAGTTAAGGTTCTTACTCCCAGTTTCCTTGCCCAAAATTTTTCTACCCTTACACTTCAAACACTGCCGCATCTAATCCAACCCCTTGTAAAAAATCCGTCACAAGCAACGTTGCTGATGCAAAAGAATAAACAGGTGTTTGGATCAGCGGCTCCAATTTGACGCGAGATGGCAACTGTGGCAGCCATAATCCCTCTTGATTATTGACTTCTCTAAGATCCCATCCAAAGCCACCTTCTACGTAATAACTTGTCTTACCCACAGTCGGATTCTGTGAAAGCGAATAGCCTATTTTTAATCTTCGGACCCAAGGGTTTTTGGTCCTCCTCGAGACTATGAAATCTTGACATAAAATAATTCCCATTTGATTCGGATCAATCACAGCCCACACATCCGAGGGTTGCTTCCGATATACCAGATTTTCTTTATTCGGGGGACCAAGCACCCATCTGCCGGGCTTATTTATTTCCCTAAAAAAATCGCACATTTCTCTTGCCAAAACCTCGGGAAGGCCGGTCGGGTCGTTCAGTCGAAAAGATAAACAAGCAGCTGCCAATTTCCGGAAAAGTGCTTGATTGGGATAAAAAACGAAATTATTAGATATATCATCGGCCAAATCCTGAACCCTCATTAAAGCTGTTTGTTTGTCTAACTCTTTTCTCATAAAAAGTACTATACCTAAAAATAACTCAAAGGGCAAGGGGTAAAAGCTAAAGAATGTCAAAACTCCAATGTCAAATCTCAAATGTCAAATCTCAAAGCTGCATCTTAAATGTTAAAACTTACCCTGAACCGTACTGGTGCAGGGCAAATCCGAATATCGCCTGCCTCGCGTCGATGAGCGCCGCGAGTTAAAGGCGGGCAAGCACGAAGCCCGAATGGCCGAATTTCAATTTGACAAGAATTAATTAATCTTGGTAAGTTTAATTGAGCCTATGCCAAATGTATTTATTATTCATGGGGCCTATGGGCACCCCCTAGAAAATTGGTTTCCTTGGCTAAAAACCAAACTTCAAAATTTGGGCTGTCAAGTTTTTGTGCCTAAATTCCCGACCCCCCAAAACCAATCATTGAAAAATTGGCTGGATGTTTTTGATAATTATCAACAGTATTTAACCAAAGACTCTATAGTTGTCGGCCACAGTTTAGGCCCGGCTTTTTTATTAAGTGTTTTAGAAAAACGAACCCAGCCAATCAAAGCTGCCTTTTTTGTCGCCGGCTTTGCCGGATTATTAAACAATGAAATATTTGACAAGATTAATAAAACCTTTGTTGATAAACAATTTAACTGGCCTAAAATCAAACAAAATTGCCATAATTTTTTTCTGTTTCATTCAGACAATGATCCTTATGTTCCGATAAGCCAAGCCCAAAAGCTGGCCAAAAACTTAGGCGTTGAAGTTGCCGTCATTAAAGGCGCCGGCCATTTTAACCAGCAGGCAGGCTACACAAAATTTGAACTATTATTTGACCAGATCAAGCAGCAATTATCAGTTGGTTAACATTATTGGCTTTTTGGCTTGGCACCTTGCCGAAAATGAAAGAGGCAAAGTGCAAGCTGGGAACTCTTAAATTTTCTTTTGGGCTAGGTTGTTTATGAAAGTTTAAAGTTCCCGTCAGGGAAACTTATTCACCACTTAAATATTCCCGCCTGGAGGCTCTTTGAAGTCGGCTAACCGCAACTCTAACAGCCTCAAACTCCGCCCTTTCTTTTTCAGGAAGATGGGGGATCATTGCTTCGACAAGATCTTCAAAATCTTTAGCTTGTGATTTTTTATCCAACAGCGTTTCAAAGCCTGCATCATAGTAGAGGCAATTTTTTAATCTGGCCGATTGGCTTCTATTGAAAATCCGCCCACCATGATGTTGTAAATCAATTATTCTATCTATCAAAAACACACAAGCATTTAGCCGGCGCATGTTGTTTTCCACTCCAGGAATAACAGGAATGTGCGGAGTTGGCAAGCGGCTAAGTTCTGCTGGAAAGGTTTCCCCCTCTATTTCAAACATTAAGCGAACTGTTTTAGTTACAGCTCCCCAATCTTTTCGATCCGCCCCTTCATACATCACTTCATAATACTTTAAAGCCATT
>JAADGY010000009.1 GCA_013152165.1 bacterium | reverse complement strand
AGAGTGTGATAGTGTGGGGAGTTCTTATAGTGTGTTGAGGTTGGAGACCAACGCCAAACTTTACTTAGCTCGTTTTTTAAAAACTGCCTTTGGCAAATACGACAGCCTTGAAATGCTAACTCTTCAAGATTGGTCAAGCTGGGTTTTTAAGGCCTAATTTTAAAAATATTTCCTGGGCCTGCTCCAAAGAAGGTAAAGGTAAAGATAGAAAAAAGGCACAAAGATTAGCCAGATCGGCAGGGATTGTTTGTAGTTTTTCCAAGCGAATTTTAAATTAGAGGCAAAGCTGTATTTTAATTTGTCGGTTGGCTTTTTGAATGATCGGGATTGTTTATGGTTGACCACGCAGTTATAAGTTACATAACTTTGATGGCCTTTTTGTTTGGCCTGTAAACAAAAATCAACATCTTCCAAATACAAAAAATAAGCTTTATCAAACCACACCTGATCATCAAGCAAGCTTTTATCAAACAGCATACAGCAGCCGCTGACAAACTCAACCGGCTTTGGTTTTGGTCCTTGCTGTGGAATTTTGGTGTAATTAATGTGTTTGGCTAAAGCTAGAGGTTTTTTAATATACCCTTCGCCTCCGTACAAAACCCGGCCGGCGGCCTTGTGCCGTATAAGCGGAGAAAGAATCGACCCGGCCGGCAGTTTTTCATACTCTTTGATAAGGCATTCTAGAAAGTCATCGTTTGGCAGGGTGTCGTTGTTTAACAGTAGATAAAAGCCAAAACCGGCTTTGTGAAAAAACCTTAAGCCTTGATTGACGGCTCTGGCAAAACCAAGATTTTTCCGATTAAGCCTAAGGTGCAGTCGGTAATTAAGGTTTATCTTTTTTAGCCTGTCCTTTAGCAAGGCTTGATCGTTTGAGTTGTTATCAATAAGGGCAACCTCGAAAGCCTGATTGCTAAAACAATTCATTTTTTCCAACAGGGCCTTGGTATCCGCCCAGTTGTTGTAGTTTATGACAATAATGCCGGTTTTATTCATAAGCTGTTTTTATCGGTTTTAATCAAGAATTGATCCTTAAACAAAAAAAGCCAAATAATAAACTTGGCAAACTCCACTCCGGCAAAAACCGACAGCATAACCAAATAATTCCAATAATACAAAGCCGTCAAACTGGCTGTTAATTGGACGATCGTCACCGCCGTTACAAACTTAACCAAAACCTCGTGTTTGTCGGAAGCAATGATTTTTAAATTGACCGGATACATAAGTAAATTAATCATTTCCGAAACAACCAATATATACACCGCCGGCAATATCTTTAAAAACGATTTGCCCAGCCACAGCTTCACCACCCAGGGCACCGCCGCCACCAACACCCCAAACAATAAAAACAAAACCGCCACCGCCAAAAGAATTGTCTTTTTTAACACTTTTTTCAACCCAACTTCATCCCCTTGGCTGTGCAGTTGGCTAAACACCGGAAACACCGGCGAGATAAGCGAAATATAAACACCCCTGACCGGATTAATCAGCTTTTTGGCCAGATCCACAATCGCCGTCAATTCCGGCGATGAAACAATCGACAAGATAATTCTGTCAAACTGATTGCGCGTCTGGCCGACAATTTTTAAAATAAACATCGACCTGGAAAATTTAAACACCCGGCTTCCCAAATCCCTTTCTACCTTAGCTAGCGAACGCCAGCTTGGCTTAAAGTACCACCAAACCAAAAAACCGCTGATTAAAAACAAAAGGCTCCCTGAAATTGCAAACGAAACCGCCATGCCGATAAGATGCCATTTTTTAATCAACATCAACGTGATGAAAAAATAAACCAAAGTTTTAAATATCAAAATTAAATTAGCCAAAAATATTTTTTGCAAACCATTAATAATCGCTAAAAAATTCATCCCCAGCTGGGTAAAAAACTGAGCCGTTAAAATCAATACAAACAGCATCATCAACTTGTGCTGATAAAAATACAGATAAAAGACCATCAAAATTCCGGACAAAACCACGGCGCTGATAAACTCAATTCCCAAAATTACCCCCACCAACCCCCTTTTTCTTTCTTTGTCGATTTTAGTATCGGCGATATATCGAGTAATGGTTGGCCCCAAGCCCAAATCGCTTAATGTAAAATATGATGTCAAAGCCCAAAAAGCCGCCCAGTAACCATAATCTCCCAAGCTGACATATGATAAAATCATCCGAATCAAAATCAAAGAGGTTAAAGAATTCACCATCCAAAACAAAGCACTGCCAACCATGTTCAATCGTAAAGAGGTGGTCGTTACCCACCCTAAACCAAAACGGGACAACATGATAATATTGTATCAGAGGAGAACGTCATGTTTCCGATAAGCTTAATAATTCTTACTAGATTTGAAAAAGACATCACCCGACTGGTTGAGTTTGGCCATAGTTATTTTCAAGAGATCCTTATTATTGTCCACCAAAAAGATCAAGCCAAAAAACCAAAGTTTGACAAAAACTTATCGGCCAAAATCAAGGTAATCACCCATAATATCGTTGATGACTTTGCCGGCCTGCGCAACCTGGCCCATCAGAAAGCTTCCTATGATTATCTTTTTTTCGTTGACAGCGACGAGCAGGTAATTATCAACAACCGCCGCCAATTTTTAAATTTATGGTCCAATCTTGGCGCCGATGTTTATTTAGTTAAAAGATATGAAACTTTTTTAGGCCGGACTCTTAAGTACGGCGAGTCGCTTTTTCACGCAAGAATTGTGAAAAAAAAGATAAGATGGATTAGGCGCGTTCATGAAACTCCAACCGTCACCGACGGGCCTAAAGTTTCTGCTTTTCACCTGGTTCACCAGCCCAATCAATCCATCAAGTCTTTTATCAACAAGCTAAACTATTATTCAAGTCTAAGATCCAAAGATTTAAAAGCCGCCGGCAAAAAAGCCAATCTAATAAATTTATTTGTTTACCCCGTGGCCAAATTCGGCCAAAATTATTTCCTTAGAGCCGGCCTTTTGGATGGCTGGCCGGGCTTGTTTCAATCATTTGTAATGGCCTATTATTCCTTGATTACCCAGGTTAAATTGATTTTG
>JAADGY010000058.1 GCA_013152165.1 bacterium | reverse complement strand
CCCCGCCTCGCCTCGCGTCGACGCGAGGCGGGTAGATTTAAGATTTGACATGTAGATTTGACATTTAACATTTGAGTTTTGACATTTTTATCTTATTCCTTCTTACTTCTTACTTATTACTTATTTCCAACATTTAACATTTGAGTTTTAAGATTTTATTTATATACTATTCTCATGCCCGAACAAAAGGCCATCTTCTATACCTTCCTTTCCTACCTCTTTCTTCTCCCCTTATTTTTCCTGCCCTATAACTTTGAAATCTTCGAATTCAACAAAACCATCCTCACCTTCACCGCCGCTGTCATCATCCTTGCCTTCTGGCTTATCGCCGCTATCCGCCACCAAAAAATAATCCTTAAAACCTCAATCCTCACCATCCCTATGCTTCTTTTTACTTTCTCCCAACTGGTATCCACCCTTACCTCAGTAGATAAATACCTATCAATCTGGGGCTATTATTCCCGCTTTCATCAATCCCTTCTTCATTCCTTTGCCTACCTTCTCCTCTTCCACGCCTACATCACCTGGATCCCTAAAAAACAAACCAAAAAAATCATCCAGGTCATTATCATCTCGACCTTCCTTGTCAGTCTATACGGCTTCCTCCAACACTTTGGCATAGACGCCAACTATTGGGTGCAAGACGTTAAAAACCGAGTTTTTTCCTCACTTGGACAACCTAACTGGCTGGCTTCTTGGTTGATTTTAACCACTCCTCTTGGTTTTATCTACCTAAATAAACATCATCAAACTACATCATACCTGTACTTTATATTAAACACTATTACATTACTTTTTACCAAATCCAAATCCGGTTATTTGGGATTTTTAATCGCCCTTTTATTGCTGATAATAATTCCCAGCCTTAACCGCAAAAAAACATCGCTTTCATTCTCCAAAACCTTTCTTATCCCCCTTATTATCTTTATAACCGCCTCTTTTTTTATCTGGAACCCCGCCAATCTATACCTTAACTCGCCCGCTCTTAAAAACTCCCGTTCAAACACCGCCGCTAACACCGCCAAACTCCATGTATCCGCATCACAACCCCTAATAACATCATCTTCTGACATCCGCAAAATCGTTTGGGCCGGCGCTGTCAAGCTTTGGCTTCTTAATCCCAAAAACACCCTCATCGGCACCGGGGTGGAAACCTTCGCCTTTACCTACTACCTAACCCGGCCGGCCTCCCACAACCTAACTTCAGAATGGGACTTTATCTACAACAAGGCCCACAATGAATATCTAAACTTTCTTGCCACTACCGGTCTTTTTGGTCTGTTGACCTATTTCATCCTTATCTTTTTTTCCTACCTGGTCTTTATCAAAAAACTTACCCCCATGTCTTTAGCCCTTCTATCCGGCCTTAGCGGTTATTTGGTGGCTATTTTTTTCGGCTTCAGCATCACCCCCACCACTGTTCTTTTATATCTGTTCCCGGCTCTGGCCATCAGTCTAACCACCGATCATCCGCCCACCCTGCCCCATCCATCCCCCCCATCCGTCCCGCTTGTCTATCAAAAACCTGCTGGCTATCGCCCTTGTCTTGGTTATTTTCCTTAAAGCCGCCTCGTTTATCTTTACTTGGTGGTTGGCCGATTATTACCTGGCCTCTGGCAACCGCGCCCTTAAACAACAAAACTACAACCAATCCACCAATCTTTACCTTCGGGCTTACAAACTAAACTCCACCCACCCGATTATACAAATGAACTTGGCTAAATCCCTAACCTTCCAGGCCGTTATCCTTAATCAACAAATACTTACAATCAACTCGTACCTAGCTACCGCCAGCGCTCAAACCAAAACCTCGGCCAAACCGATAATCAACCAAACCCAACAAAAACTCAATCAAGTAATAGATCTTATCAATCAGCTCATCCCCGCCAGCCTAGCCGCCACCCCATCCAACCTTGACTATAGAAAAAGAGCTGTTCGCATATACGCTCTGCTTGGCACCGTTGATTCGACTTACTATCAAGCCGCCATCAACCTTTTAACTCAAACCATCCCCTTGGCTCCAACCGATCCTAAACTGCCTTTTAACCTTGGCCTACTTTATTCGTTCACGGGCAACCCATCAAGCCAAGAAAAATATCTAACTCAAGCCATTGCTCTAAAACCAAACTACGACAAAGCCTATCATCAACTGGCTCTGTTTTATGACCAAACCAACCAAAAAACCAAACTCGCTCGCCTTATCCAAAAATGGCAAAAAGCCAACCCCAACAGCCCATCCCTTAAAAAATGGCAGAAAAAAATAGCCCCGCCTAAACCAAAACCTTAATCTACAAACCCAACCTAAAAGAACTTCCGGGAAAAGCCTAGTTGCCAGTTTGCGGGTTGGCGAGCGACCAGTTAGCTGGTTACTGGTTATCTTGATTTGCTTTACAAACTTTATGAACTTGACAAACTTGATGAACTCATTTCAACTTTTAACTTTTCACTTTGAACTTTTAACTTATTTCACCCCAACAACGCCGCTACCCTGTCATCCTGCTCCGTTGACTTCTCCTGTTTTCTTTTTTGCTGTTTTTGCCGTATCTCATCGCTAACCTCTGCCACTAACCCCACCCGCTTAAGCCCCAGCTCCCTGGCCAACTCTGCTTCCAGCCAATTTCTGATCTTAGCTCTTTCTAAAAGAGCCTTATGCAGCTTATACCCCACTTTTATCTCGACCACTCCATGCTTTACTCCGCCCAACTGCCCCATCCTTAAAATCGCCTGCAGGCCGTGGTTGATCTCGGCTGATCTGGTGATTATCCCAGGCCACACCTGTTTTAACTTTTCTGCATCAATCCTGACATTATCCAACGGTTCCGGCGGCTTTGCCGCTTTTTTCTCACCTGCTTTCTTATCCTCCGCTTGGCTTTTTTTAATCCGCTCCGGCTTGACAACTCTTTCAGATACTTTGGCTCTCCTAGGTTCTTTGACCGGCTGGGAAGCCGTCCGCTGATATTTTAAATACAGATTAATTATCATCTTTTTGACGCTCAAAAAAACCGAAGCCACCTCTCTTACATCCCGGCTTATCTCCAACAACTCCCGCGATAAATCCTGATAATACTCCAACTCCTCCCTCTCCACCGTCCCCAAGCGGCTTATACGATCCACCAGCAAAGACTGAAAATCAAAAACCACTTCTTCGCCAGACACGCCCGTCTTTCTTAATATTTCCAAATCATCCATAACCTCGTCAAATTTTTTATCAAGCAGATTGTCAAACATGGTTTTCACTAACTCGTCATAGCCTCTTAGCTTCTCTACCAAGCGACTTTCAACTCGGCCGTCTTGGCTTACCTGTTCTAAAAGCTTTATCGCATCACGAAAACTGCCCCTGGCCCGCCGGGCTACCAAATAAAGATCTTTTTTATCAACCTTCAGTTTTTCGCCTTTAGCCACCCTTTCTAAAGTTTGTACCATCTCATCATCAGTCGCCAACCGGTACTGGATAACTTGGCACCGCGACTTTATCGTTTCCGGCACTTTATGAAGCTCGGTTGTCGCCAAAATAAACATAACATGCTCAGGCGGCTCTTCCAAAGTCTTTAACAGAGCGTTAAACGCCTCGGTCGTTAACATATGCACTTCATCAATGATATACACCTTGTACTTTAACTGGGACGGCGCCAGGCCTACTCCCGACCTCAACTGCCTAATATCATCAATCCGCCGGTTCGAAGCCGCATCCATCTCAATCACATCAACCGCCTGGCCGGCTTCAAACAGCTGGCAGTTCCGGCATTTGCCGCACGGCATCCCCAATTCCTTTGGCTGCAAGCAATTAACATATTGGGCAATTATCCGGGCGGTGCTGGTTTTGCCCAACCCCCGCGGGCCTGTCAACAAAAAAGCATGCGGCCATTTTGCCAAACCAAGCAGTTTTTCCAACGTCTCGCGCACTTCCGTTAAACCCAGCTCGCTTACATTTTTCGGCCTATACTTTAAATACCAGCTCATATTCATTATTCTATACCAAGCCGGCCAAATTCAAAACTATTTAAAAACCTAATAATGAACCTTTTTTGTTTTGCTTTTGCCTTTTTGATTTAGTATAGTAAAATTGTTAGGTATCAGGTTAATTTTATAAAGAAAGGTTGGTGAAGGTTCAATGGCCATTATTATTAAAGCAACTGCTCAAGACACCAATGACAGTCTAGTCCGGCGTTTTTCCAAAATCATCCAGTTTGAAAACATCGTTACCGAAGCTCGCAGGCGGCAAAGGCACATCCCAGCTTGGCGGGAAAGAAAAGAAAAGAAGGACGTTTGGCGCCGAGAAAAAAGACGCCACCTATCAGCCAAAAGACGACAGGGATTCAAACGATTGGTTTAACCACCCAAAAACATCCAGCCCCAAAAAGACAATTTCTATTAGGTTGTATTTTAAACCTTTAACTCATCTCCGATTACTCCCACTTCCCAACAACCCCCAGGGTTCTTTTTGAGTTAGTACCCTCCACCCCAGATCCCGGATCTAATTTACTAAAAGATCCAGGGTCGAAAAAAAGTCAAAGCCCCCCATTTAAACATTTGAAATTAAAAATTCATCCCCCTTTGAAAATTGGATAATTGGAAT
>JAADGY010000060.1 GCA_013152165.1 bacterium | reverse complement strand
TTTAGGGTTTATTTCGGATTCTTGAAAGATTTAACATTTAAGATGCAGTTTTGACATTTGAGATTTAAGATTTGAGATTTCTTTCGCTTTTAACTTTGCACTTTGAACTTTTAACTTACTTCCCCTTTCCCCAACAAACTCAACACCAGCCTTTCCGGTTTAAACAATTCCTGGGCCAATTCATTCAAATCGCTTAAACTAACCTTCTCCACCCGCTTAAACAACTCAGCCAAATCAACCACCTCCCCAGCCAGCAACAGCCGTTTGCCAAAAAACACCGCCCGGCTTGACGAATCCTCCATCGCCAAAAGCATCCTTCCCTTAAACTTGACTTTAGCCAGCTCTAACTCCTCCTCTTTCAACTCAAACCCCGCCTTTCTTTTTCTTATGCCTTCATACTCATTTTTAATTATCTCTACCGCCTGGCTGGCTTTATCCCGCCGCAGACCTGCATAAGTAGCAAAAAACCCAGTATCAACGAAAAAATCCTGCGAATTATATACAAAGTATGCCAAACCACGCTCTTCTCTAATTTTCCGCATCAAACGGGAGCTAAAATCACGGCCCAAAATGGTATTTAACAAAATCAAGGCCAGCCCTTTTTGCCTCTCTTTTAAACTCACCCCCACCCCGCCGTAACACAAATATACCTGATCCAAATCCTTGGTCTGTTTTATTTCATTTCTAGCCGGCGGCCGATATGTGTATTGCCTATTAACACCAACCGCCTTCTCCTTTAAGCGGCCGGCCAACTCGCTTAGCATGCCCCGTGCTTCATTCCAATCATCGCCGCTAACCACCAACAAAAAACGATCCTTTGTGTAATGTTTTTGCCTAAAAACCGACAAATCCTTTGATTTAATGGTTTTTAGCGTCTCTATTTTCCCGATAATCGGCCGGCCCAACGGATGATCCGGAAAAACATTTTGCAAAAAATTATCCTCAACTTTATCCCTGGGCTGGTCATTGTACATCTTCAACTCTTCTATGATCACGCCCCTTTCCCTTTCTACATCCTCTGGTTTGATAAGCGGCCTGGTCACCATATCTTCCAACAGGTCAAACGCTTTTCGGTAGTAATTCGAGGCCGTTTTCATCCAAAAACCCGTATACTCCTGAGACGTAAAGGCGTTAATCACTCCGCCCATCCTCTCCGCCGCCAAAGCCACATCCAAATACGACGGATACTTTTTACTGCCCTTAAAAACAATATGTTCCAAAAAATGAGCCGCTCCTGACTTGCCGGCCTCTTCATCCCGCGATCCGGCATTAACCAGCATCAGCAATGTTCCGCTGGGAAAAGCCCCATCCAACAGCTTCAACACCCTGACTCCATCAACCAATTCTGTCTTTACTCTTAGCATGCTCCCTATTTTATAGCCTCCACCCCCAAACCTCAAGCACTAAATTCCCCAACTTTTAACTTTTCACTTTTAACTTATCCCCTCCCACCGCAGGTGGATCGTTTAAAATTTAGTGTTTAGGATTTAGTATTTACCCGCTTCGCCTCGCTAAGCGAGGCGAGTAGATTTAACATTTAAGATGCAGATTTGAGATTTAACATCTAAGTTTTGACATTTTTTTACCCGAGGTTTGATAGGTATACCATCCTCTTAAGGTTGGAAACCGGTGTTTCAAGGTTGGTGCCTCTCCGCTCCACTTCCCGGAAGTGTTCTCTTAACACTTCCGGGAAGTATTTTAGGTTGTGCCAACTTCTTCCACTCCCGGAGTGTGAACAAGTCCCACTCCCTTAAGTGCTTCTTGGACCGTGTCGCCCCCCCCACTCCCCTTTCCACCGCAGGTGGATAGTTTGAGATTTGGAATTTGGTGCTTGTTTGGATACTTGGAATTTGGTCATTGAAATTTATCTCCTGTCGCTTTTAACTTTATGAACTTTGCCCCGAACTAGAACGAAGTCTTAGTTCGGGGCAACCCTGAACTTATGCTCCGCTCTGGTTCAGGGTTTAACTTTTCACTTTGAACTTTGAACTTTTAATTTTACTTCCTCCCCTCCAAACCGCCAGCGCCGCCAAAACAAGTCCCGCTACCCACCATGGAAAAAATATTACCGATTGAGTTCGCCGCCCAGCCAAGCTGTCATCGGCCCATAATTCTATCTGCCATTGATACCAGCCAAACTTAAAACTATCGGATACAAAAATCAAGTTATTAGCATTTAATACATGTCGTTTGCCAAAAAGTCTATCTTTAAGCCTTAGAATTGGTGCATTTTTAGACTTATCTTTTGCTTGCAATGTAGACATGGAGAGTGCTAAATTCATTTGCTCTTCTGTTGCATAAATCCAACGCTTATTCCTACCTAATATGTTTACAGGAACAAGTATCTGAGTCTGATCCGGCCCTATGCCGATAACTTTTTTCAACTTTATAGTTGGTAAAACCGTCACCCAAAAACTGTTTGGATTATAAACCTGGATCTTTAAAGGCACTTCAGAAGGCCACGGATTAATCAAAAAAGGTGCGTCCAGCCGGCTAAAAGCCAGCTTGACCGGGGTTTTAACCTTTAATGTGCTGTCCAAACTTAACAAAATATTCATGCCTATCTGATGAGTTAACCGCAATTTGGCCGAGTCAAAGGAAGGCTTTTGTTTAAAAAGAACGGTAAAATACCAATCGTTCAACGGAGTTTGGGGGGGCGGAGTGATATTGACAACAAAATCTTGATAGCTGCTAGCCTTAACCGGGTGGGCATTGTATTTTAAATTTATCGGCCCGGTTACCTTGATCCAATCCGGAACAGTGATTGCTTCATCCCAAATCGGCAGCCCATTGGGCGTACTTCGGTTAAAAGCTATAACCTGGACATCCACCCAAACATCTTTAGGCATGTAGTTAAAAAGCCGAATCGGCTGCTTAACCTGGCCGCCAGGAGTTAGCCTAACAGTCAAAATCGGCGGGTAGACGCCTAAACCAACAGGCTCTGCCATAGCAGGCAAGGGGTTGGATAAAAAAAACAGGATAACGATTGCTAAACTCAAAAAAAGACGACGGCTCATGCTTATATGATAATACCCTCCCCGATTCCCATCCTCTCAGCCGTTGGAAACCAGTAGACCGTATCCCCCCCACTCCACTCCGGGAGTGCTAATTTGCCATCCTCGGACGGT
>JAADGY010000007.1 GCA_013152165.1 bacterium | reverse complement strand
CATTTAAGATTTGAGTTTTTTTCATCACGTTCCGGGAACGGTTATCAGGGTAGTGCCCCTCCTCCCGATTCCTTTTCTCTTAATCATTTAAAATTTAGATTTTAAAATTGAATAAAAATTTCAAATTTCAAATTAAAAATTTATTTCCCGTCC
Organism: bacterium; assembly: GCA_013152165.1. Classification (GTDB taxonomy): domain Bacteria; phylum Patescibacteriota; class Microgenomatia; order JAADGY01; family JAADGY01; genus JAADGY01. Next base: position 3,034 of record JAADGY010000007.1, on the reverse strand, counting down.
CTTTATCCCCTCTATACACTCTACCCCTTCGTCCCTCTGTTGCCTTTATCTTTATGAACTTTATGAACTTTTAACTTTATAAACTTCTTAACTTTCTAACTCATATCAACTTTTAACTTTGCACTTTGAACTTTTAACTTTTATACTATCCCCATGCGCACTTACCAACAACTCCTCCATCTACCCCACAACTACATCAAAACCTCGCATGCTTTATTTACCAGCATCACCCTAAGAACCTTCTTTTTTGCCTACTTTAGTCTTTTTATCCCCATCATTATTTTTCAATACTACAAACATCTTGGTTCATCCTTCGCCATCAATATGCTTGGAGTTATTTACCTGGTCATCTCCATCACTCCTATTCTTGCCTTTCCTGCTGTCACCAAAACCGCCGCTCGTTTTGGTTACAAACCCATCTTAATAACCTCTTTGCTGTTTTTATTCACCGGTTTGTTGTTAATGAAGTATCAATTCTTCTTTCCCGGCGCCCTTCTTTTTGGTTTTTCATCAATCGCCTGGTGGATTTCCTACTACATTATTTTCCTAGATTCTATAAACATCCAGCACACCGGCAAAAACGTCGGCCTCGTCGAAACCTTGGGAGCCTTAAGCGGCATCATCGCCCCCCTTATCGGCGGCTTGATCCTTACCTACACCAATCAATCCATTTTCTTTTTAACCTCGATCGCTGTCATTTGTCTAGCCATCATCCCCCTTATCTCCATTAAAAACCGCTTCACCACCCATTCCGTTTCCTACACCGACTTGATTAAACTGGCGGTTCAATATCCTAAAGACTTTTTTGCTTTCATCGGCGCCGGCGGCGAAGGCTTTATATACGCCATCTACTGGCCGCTGTTTTTATTTCTCCTTTTGAAATCGCAACTCTCTCTGGGCATTTTTGCCTCTGTTATTACACTTATCGCCGCCATTGCCAGCTATATCCTGGGCAAACGCAGTGATCATAAAAAAGCCGCTTCTTTATACCAAAAAATCGGCACCACCTCTTTTTCCATAAGCTGGCTGGGTAAATCCCTTTGGCAGACTCCGCTGGCCTGGAGCCTGTTTGATATCATCCACCGAATCTTTAATCCCTTTTTTGTTATTCCCCTTAACACCACCTCGCTTTACCACGCCCAAAAAGGCAGCCAATCCACCTACATTACTTTTCGCGAAATCAGCTACCGAATCGGCAACGTCATCGCCATCCTTATAAGCATCCTTATCATCCACCTTGGCCTGCCCTTCTGGCTAATCTTTGTCATCGCCGCTTTTTTGTCCTTAACCCCTATGAAAATTAACTAGCCTGCCTTTTCCGCAACCAACTTTTTCACCAGCTCCACCAGCTTCAGCCCCGCTTGTTTATTTTTTTCAGCCATCTTCTTAATTGATTTTTCCTTGTCTTTCAAGATATCTGACTTTATGATTTTTTTCAACAAAGGATTAAAAATCGATAAATCCTCGGCCACCCAGCCTAAATCATACTTTCTAATCAAGTCCAGATTGCCGTCTTCCTGGCCGCTGATATGGGTAATAGCAATAAAAGGCTTCATCTTGGCCGCCGCCTCAAAAATCAGATTCGGCCCCGCCTTGCCGATAACCACATCCGATATTTCCATATACTTAGCCATTTCATCGGTAAAGCCGACGACATGCACTCTGGCAATATCAGGATTCACTTTTTTAGCTAGTTTATAAGACTGCTCAATCAGCTTCTTTAAGCCAGTGTTTGATCCGGCTATGAAAATAATCTGTATCGGCCGGGGGTGCTTTGGCAAAAACAAAATCGGCAACAGGCTAATAATCGAGTTGCTCCCTTCGCTCCCCCAGCAGATAAGCAAAGTCAAGTCATCATTAAAACCAATCTCTTGGCGGATTTTTTGTTTGTCTAATTTTTTGAAAAAATCAGGATGAGTCAGCCATCCAATCGGCAAAAGCCTGGATTTTGGAATACCAAGCCTAATCCCCAGCTCAAAAAAATCAGCATTAAACCCCAAATTAAAATCAGCCTCGTACGAATACAAAAGCGGGTGGACCGTTATCGGATCCGTCACTACGTTAATGTGCTTAAATTTGGTCAGCGGTTTTATCTCGTCCAACACCGGCAGATAGCCAAAATGAGTAGTAATAATCACATCCGGGTCATATTTTTTTATGACATCAATTATCTGGGCCCTTTTGGTGTTTTGAATATAAATCTTAAACATCTGTCGAATCTTGTTCATCTGAGCCAGCTTAAACGGAATCTTAAAAAGAGAAGGCGAAAACCGATATATAGCCCGATAGGCGCCAAACCCCAAACCATCATTCATTAAATTGACTATCTCTACCTTGGACGACACCGGTTTAAGATAATCTTTAACTGCCTTAGCGATGCTGGCATGCCCCTCAGCCGCTGATAAGATAAGAATTTTTGGACGCATATGCTTAAAGTATAATCGAAAACCCCTGAATTTGGAATTTAAGTTGGCCGCCTTCCCCCTTTATTCCCGAAATGATTTTGTAGTTTTAGGCCAACGCCCTATCCTTCAACCCAGCAAAAACCCCGCCCCCACCAAGACTGTTACCAAGGTTGTCAGACATTCCCAACCTCTTAAGGTTGTATCATAAGACAACCTTAGTAAAAACACAAACCCCATCTCCTATCATCCAGCTCATTTTCACCATCTTCCGTTCCCAAAACCTCGGGTTGTACAACTCTCTACTCCACTCCGTGAGTGAATTTAATAACACTCCCGGAGGTTTTTATAGGTTGTGTTCATACCCTCTCCAGATCCCGGACCTAATTTACTAAATTTGACATTTTCTTATCTTATTAATTATTAGTTATCTAATCACTATCCCTTAAGTGTGTTCTTTCTTCGAATTTAGGATTTATTTTTCAGATTCTTGAAAAGATTTAACATTTAAGATGCAGCTTTGAGTTTTGACATTTAAGTTTTGAGATTTTTTTATCTTATTACCTATTACTTCTTACCTATTACTTAATACGGGTTGTATAATAAAACATGATCACGTTTGAAGTCGGGGC
>JAADGY010000065.1 GCA_013152165.1 bacterium | reverse complement strand
AAATAAGCAAGTGGTAGGGGCTATAATGGAGTATATGAAGTGGTTGATTGGAAAGATGTGGATAGGATTGGCGTTTGTTTTTGTCTTTGGCTTTTTGGCCGGGCCGGCAAGGGCGGAAGCGGACAGGAAGATAGGTGTGCATATTTTATTCCCCGGAGAGATTGAAGCGGCGGCGGAGGCGGTGGGCGAAGGGGGTTATGTGGTGGTGCCGATTAGCATGGCTGATTGGCAGAAGCTTGAGAAATGGCAAGTGTTTATGGAAGAGGCCAAGAAGTTAAAGCTGAAACCGATATTAAGACTGGTGACTTATGCCGATGGAGCAGTTTGGCGGCGGCCTGAGATGGTAGATGCGGTTGATTGGGCTAATTTTTTAAGCTTGCTTGATTGGCCGGCAGGGGATCGATGGGTAATTGTTTTTAACGAACCCAACCATGCTAATGAGTGGGGTGGAGTCATTGATCCGGAAGGTTATGCTTTGATTTTGAAAGAATTTGCGGTCAAACTGCATGCTAAAGATACTAATTTTAAGGTTTTGCCGGCGGCGATGGATATGGCGGCTGGTTGGACAAAAGAAACTATGCCGGCGCAGATTTATTTAAGGCGGGTTTGGAGCCGACTGCCGGAGTTTGATGATTTGGCGGATGGTTGGAATGCTCATGCTTACCCTAATCCGGCTTTTTCGGCCAGGCCTAGGGTTGATAGACAAAATAATATAGCTTCGTATAAATATGAAATCAGTTGGTTTAAGGATTTTTATAAAACAGGGTGGACAAAGCCTATTTTTATTACCGAAACCGGTTGGTCAAAACGGAGTTTAAATGAAAAGACGATCAAGGAGTATGCAGAGTTTAGCTGGCAAAGCGTGTGGAAAAAAGATAAACAATTAAAGGCGGTTGTTTGGTTTTTGTTGAATGGATCGCCGGGGCCGTTTGCTGATTTTTCTTTGATGAGTGCAGGCGAGTTAACCGAGGTTGGCAGATGGTGGCGGGGGTTAGACTAGATTGTTTTGGTGGCGGCTTTGGGGATTTTTAGAATAAACCAGGTGGGTGTAGGCGATAGCTAAAGCGTCGGCGACGTCATCTGGTTTGGGAATGCTGGATAGGCCAAAAAGACGGGTTGTCATGGTTTGGACTTGTTTTTTAGTGGCTTTGCCGTAGCCGGCGATGGTGATTTTTATTTGAAGGGGGGTGTATTGGTGAATGGATAAGTGATGGCTGGCGGCAAGGTAAATAATCATGCCTTTGGTTTGGGCGACATTGATGATGGTTTTGGCGTTTTTAAAGTAGAAAAGTTTTTCAATGGCCAGGTGGGTGGGGCGGTATTTTTGGTACAGAGATTCTAGGTCTTTAGCGATCTCAAGCATGCGCAGGTGAATCGGCAGGTCAGATGAGGTGGTAATACTGCCGTAGTCAAGAATTTCTTTTTTGTGATTTATGACGGCCCAGCCGATGATAGCAAAGCCTGGATCAATGCCTAAAATAATTGGATCGGTCATAGGCTAATAATATGATAAAAGACAAGAAAAGCGAATAGCCGGCTAATTTGTCAAGCCTAGATCCTTTATCTTTTGCTTGAAGGCTTTAATAGCGACTTCAACGGCTGTTTTAAGGCTTAGCATTTCAGTGTTGATAACAAGGTCGTAATATTTGGCCCGCCTGATGTCCTTGCCAAAGACATCTTTGACGAATTGAGATCTGTGGAAATCTAGTTTGGAAACCAGCTTGCGGGCGTGTTCATAGGTTAAACCCTCGTATTTAACGGTATTTTGGACCCGGACTTTGAATGGGGCTGTAATCCGAAGGTGGAGGCCTTTGTCCCGGGGGGTGATGAAGTTGGCTCCGCGGCCGACAAAGACCACCCTGCCCTGTTTGGCTTTTTTGATAATGACTTTGACCAAAGATTGCTGGTAAACCAAGGGATCAACGTAGTTTAGATTGATTATGCTTTGGACCAGATCCTTGAATAAACCATGATGTTTTTCGTCGACTGCTTTTAGGTAGTATTTTTTGGTTTTGGTGATGTTGGCGATTTCGTCTAAAAGCTTATCATCATAAAAATCAAATTTAAGTTTGGCGGCTATTTTTTGGGCGACTAAGCGGCCGCCGGAGCCGGCGTCCCGGGAAACGGTAATAAAAGGAGCGGCGAAATCCGGTTTGGGCTTGTATAAATTAACGATATGATTAAAAAGATTGCTGCGGATGATGTTTCTGCCAACTAGTTCTTCGATCACTGATCCGGCCATGATTTATTTTAGCATTTATTTGTCTTTAGTTTGGTTAGGATTTTCAGCAGGCGGGTTGAGTATTGGAAAGCCTTTTTAGGCCGGGTGATGATTTGGGGAGGCAGGTGAAGCTGTTGAGCTAAAAGGCGGATTAGGTATTTGTTGTGGTTGTTGTAGTGGATTAAATTAACCGGCAGGCCAAGGCAGAAATTGATAAAATCGTTGGTAAGGTAAGGATTGACAAGTGAAAGCTGGTGTTGTTTGGCAACCAGCAAGTCGCGGTCGATGTCTATTTGAATGGCCGGCAGGTCGGCTTTTATTTTGGTTTTTAAGGCTGTGTTTTGAAGATTGTTGTATCGAGCGTAGCCTCCGACTAAAATATCCGGGCCTTGGGCGGTGAGCAAGGTGTTGATGCCGGTTTTTTTGATTTGTTCAAAAAGAAGGTCAAAGCCAACCGCGATAGCTAGCTGGTCGGCGGTGGCTTTGAGGTTTATTTTAGATAAAAGGGTTTGATAGTCGGCGGTTTTGTTTAGGAGAAAATCGGCTGGGTAGGAATCGATGTTAATGTAGGTGATTGGCTGGTGGAAATGTTTTTCCAGCAATTTAAGGTAGGGCAGATCTTGGCTTTTGGAGCTGATCAGGGTGAAAGGCGTTAGGTTAGGCAGAAGCTGTCGAGAGAGGGCGTATAGGACGGAGGAGTCGATACCGCCGGAGATGATAATGCCGATGTTTGAGGCGGGTTTTATGGAGGCGATTGGTTGGTTGATGATTTGGACGGCTTTGTCCAGATAAGTTTTGGTGTTGGGAAGCGGGTGTGGTAGGAGCATGGGTACATTATATAAGTTAAAGGGCAACAATAAGTAAAAACTAATATGTAATAGGTAATAAGATAAAAATAAGTCAAAGGTCAAAAGGCAAAAGCACAAGTTAAAAGTAAAAAGTAATAAGAAGTAAGAAGATAAAAAAAACTTA
>JAADGY010000099.1 GCA_013152165.1 bacterium | reverse complement strand
CTTACGGTAAACTGGGTTTTAAAACCAAACAAACTTTCATAAAAACTGCTTGCCGCCGGAAATTTTTTGGAAAGTTTCAACAGCGGCTTATAAAGCCTTGGCGAGGCCAAAACATAAGCATCGATCATCCCAGCTTTATTTTTAATAATCCTAGCTTTTCGCTGTCTTAACCCCTTGGATCTTTCTGAATTGTACATCGGAAACTCAATCATCTTAAAAGGTTTTCGGGTCGGCAGTCGATCATCCCAATGTTCAACCCCAAGCCGTTTGATCTTTGGATACTGGCTGTCCAGCCACCTGGCCGCCTGTAATCTGGTCGGCTCCTGCAACTGGATTGCTGCCAAGCTTCCCCACCAAACTACCGTCAAAAGCACCAACACACTTGCCCCCAACCGCCCCCACCGGCCTTTTTGTGTTAAGCTGGCAATTCCGATCGCCGCCAAAATAATAAGCATCGGATAGATCGGCAGATAATAACGCATAAACTTGACCGCCGATCTGCCCACCACCCCAAAATAAAACAAACTAAAACCAGCCAATAAAATCAAGCCGGTGTTAATATATTTTTCCTTCTTTCGTAAAACTTGCCAAACCCCCAGCAAACTCAAACCAGCCAAAAACGGCCCCAAGCCCCATAGCAAAATCTGCTTCAGCGGGTATAAATAGGCCTTTGTGCCGACATACTGCAAGGTGTACGGAAAAGTATAGGCGCTTTTGCCCATCCTTAACTGGGCTAAAATCTGGCTTTTATAACTGCCAAAATCAATCACTCCGTAGGGTTGGAAAATAAAAAAGCCGACCAAGCCAACAGCCCCGACATTAATAAATTGTTTTATCTTTTCAAACATCTTCTCCTTGGGAGCAATCCCAATTACCAAAACCACCGCTGGAAAAATCATCACCATTGTAAATTTAGTAGCCATGCCGGCGGCCAACCCCAGCCCGATTAAAAATTGGTCATATTCAGATCTTCTTCCCTGCCACCACAAAATCAGCCGGTACATAACAAAACTAAACCAAAAAGCCAAACCTAAATCAACTGTGTAAAAATGGGCGTTTTGCCAAGTGAAAAAACTCAAAAAAACAAACCAAAAAGCCAAAAAAGCTATCTTTTTTGACCGGCTTATCTGCCATGCCATTTTTTTGACCACAACCGCCAGGCCTATTAAGAAGACAAAACTTACCCAACGCAAAGCCGCTGTCACTTTATAAAAATCAGAACCCATCCAGTATTTAAACAGCGTCACGGTATATATAGGCAAGGATCCATAAGCAAAAAATTTGGGGTTAAAAACTGAATCTGTTTGATAAAACTGCTTTTCCCAAGGGAAAAGCCAATCCAGTTTCAAGCCGGTCATGACGATCATCCTTTCATCCGGATGCCAGCTGTACCCCTGATCCCAATTAACCGTAGCCTGAAACATTACTCCAAACAAAACTACAATAATAAATCCGATTATAAACTCCTTCATCCGTCCCATAACTTGATTCTAATACAAACTTAAAAAACCGGCAGCTTTTCCTAGGGGTTCTTTTGAGTTGTATCCCCACCTACTCCATTTAAGGGAGTGTGATTTATATACACTCCCTTAAGTGTATTTTTCTAGACTAAACACCCTCTCTTTGCCTTACTCTGGTTTTGGGCGCTCTGGTTCAGGGTGAGATTTGGAATTTGTGACTTGCCCGCCTTTAACTCGCGGAGCCTCGTTTAACGCGAGGCGGGCCTGCTTCGCCTCGCGAAGCGAGGCGAGTTTGGACACTTGGAATTTAGTTATTGGAATCTATCTTCTGTCGCTTTTAACTTTATGAACTTGATAAACTTTATGAACTCAATTCGCTTTTGCCCTTTGCCTTTTGACCTTTGACTTATTTTTACCTTCTTCCCCACTTCTAATTATTCTGAATCTTAGTGAAGAATTCAGCCTAAGCCTAAAAAAGGGGTGTTACTCTACAGGACAAGGACCTTAACTCACTAGCTTGTTTTTAATATAAAGCAGTTCATTTTTCCGCCACAGTACCAATGGAGGCGGTTAGTTTTGACATTTAACATTTGAGATTTGAGATTTTACAACTCATGTATCACATAATCTTTAGTATCGTATTCTTTCAAGTAGTCTAAATAGCGGCTGGTTGTCTCGGTTCTTTTGTGCCCGACAATCCGGCTGACCACCACCACCGGCGTCCCTCTTAACAACTGTTGGGCGATAAAGGTGTGCCGTATGTCAGACACTTTAGCATGTTCGATGCCGGCCTTTTTAAAAGACCGATCGATACTGGCTCTTAAATTCCTGACCGACAAAGGCGTTCCCTTTCTGGTCAGAAATAAATAATCATTATCTGATTTGGGCCTTACCTTTAAATACTCTTCAATTGCTCGGCCGGCGTTTTTATTTAAAGGTACCTCCCGTCCATCGTGGCTTTCAAATGGTTGGATATAAAGTTTTTTACCCCTTAAATCAGAAGTTCTTAATCTGGCCACCTCTCCTATCCTGATGCCTGTTTGCAGCATCAGTTCAATAACTGCGTACATCCGTGGGTTGTCCCGCACCACATCCCGCAGGGCTCGATACTCTAGTTTGTTTAAAAACCGCGGCCCTTTATCCGGCAGGCGCGGATGGCTTATAGCCAAAGCCGGATTGTCTTTTAAAACCTTTGTTTCTTGGGTCAAAAATTTGAAAAATGTCTTTATGGCATTAATCTTTCTGGACACTGTCTTTGCCGATAGGCCGTTTTTGAAAAGCGACTGAACAAAGCCTGATATATGCTGGGTCGTCACCGTCTCCAGTTTATCGATTTTATTTTCTTCTAAATACTCTAAGAACTGATTTATATCTTTCTTATAGGCTATTATTGTGTGATGCGAGCGACCCTGGCTTTTAAGAAACTTGATGAAATCTTCAACCCGATTATAATTCATTTTTTGTCTATACAATCCTTCCTATTTTAAAATTTAGCATCTTTTTTAAAAGTGATAATATCATATCACTACAGGTACACAAAGTCAATTCTTATAGTTTAATTTTCTCCCCGTTGGCCCGCCAAATTTTAACACTCTCCGCGCCCCAAGTCCACCCCAATCTTTTAGATAAAATTCTTTTTGATTTTTTCCTTTAACTTCAGCCACCGCCAATCTTTCCAGCTGATTTTTTTAACCAGCCCAAGCTTTGTGGCTTGCGACATAATAAACCAGGACGGACTTCTAA
>JAADGY010000087.1 GCA_013152165.1 bacterium | reverse complement strand
GGAGGAAAGAACCGAGCTTTTCCTGCAGCAGCTGGCCAAAACCAAAAGCAATAAGGAGTTTTTGGACAGTTTGGGAAAACAGTAAAATCTTTTCGTTAAAGGCGAAAGATTAAATTCCAATTTCTCAACCCCCTTCGCTAGCGCTTCGGTAGGGGCAAACCGCCCTTCGGTGGGGGCACGGATAAAATTTTCAATTCTCAATTCTCAATTTTCAATGAAATTCCAATTATCCAATTTTCAATTACAACTCTAACCTAGAAAGAACCCCGGTGGCTGCCAGGATAATTAAAAGTTAAAAATTATAATATAAGATAACTCGTAACTAGTTAACCGGTAACAGGTAATAAGGAAAAAGGAAAAAGTAATACGAAAGATGGGGATATAAAAAGGCCGGGAGTGAGAAGGCGGGTGTTGGCGCAAGCTTCACTTTTTAATGAGTTTGTTTTACAATGACATTGTATGAAATGTCTTTTTTCACCGACGACGGATAGGGTGCTGGCGGTTTTTTTGCGCTACCCGGAGACTCGTTTTTATGCGAATCAGATAGTCCAGCTGACTGACAAATATCCAAACAGCATTACCCAATCGCTTAAAAGGTTGGAAAAGATGGAGCTTTTAAATAAAACAAAAGTAGGTAAGTATTTCTTTTATTCTTTAAATAAAAAACATCCGCTTTTGTCTGATATCGCATCGATTATGTATAAACTTGGTGTTTTGCCCCAACCCTTGTGGATCAGTGTTTTTCAGCGGATTTTCGCTTCCTTTCCTGATCAACAAACCAAGCCAAAGACAAATAGTTTTCAGGTTTGTGTGAATAATTTTAAACTGACGTTTGTGGTCGACAGCCAGGACTCGGGCAAGATATCCGGTCTTTTTAGGGTAGAGGAAAAAAGTTCAAAGTTCAAAGTGCAAAGTTAAAAGTTGGGGAATAAGTAATAAGAAAGATAAAAAGGAGTAGAGTAGGGGGAAATAAGTTAAAAGTTCAAAATTAAAAATGCAAAATTGTGGTTCAAAATTAAAAATTATAATCAAGATAATGCGTAACTAGATAACTGGTAATTAAGTAAAAAGTAATAAGTAAGAAGATAAAAAAACTTAAACTTCAGAAGAACCCTGGGAGGTTGATGGAAGGGTTTAAAAGGGCTTCCCCGGGGTTAAGAGAGGGGGTGCAACTAAAAACCGGGTTGGTTACAATGTCCTTGACATAAATGACAATGCTATTGTAAACTAGGTTTACACAAACTTTCAGCAAGAGGGCAGGCTGAAAGGTGATCTCCCCCCAAACCGTTAGGTTTGGGGGTTTCTTTTGTTTATAAGAACAGCCGGGTTTTTGAAAGGTAAGGCTTGTGATTTTGGTGGGTGTATAAGCCTTGATATAATTACTAAAAGATAAGGTTAATAATTTGAAGGAGAAATGTATGAATAATAAGAACTCGAATGTAAATCTGATTTTGATTGCCTTGTTGATGTTAGTGTCTTTTGCGGCAGGTTATTTTTATTTTAAGATCAAGATGCTGGAAACCGGGGGTGTGGCCAAAACCGGCCAAGAACCAACCGAAGAAGCAAAAAAACTTCTTAAAAACCCCAAATTTAAAGCTTGTTTAGACTCGGAAAAATACAAGGACAAGGTTCAAGCAGATGCTGATGAGGCTAAAAAAGCCGGAGTGGCATCCACACCAACTTCTGTAGTCTTTGATCTTAAGACCGGCCGAACATTTGTAATAAGGGGAGCCCAGCCTTATGAATCAGTCAAGAAAGACCTTCAGGCTTTCATGCAGGGCAAAGATATACCGCTGCCAAAGCGCGACCCCGGCTATCCTAAATGGAATCTAAAAGCGGTGCAGAAACCAGATCCTAAAAATGATCACTGGAGAGGGTCGACGGAAGCCAGGTTTGTTTTGGTTGAGTATTCTGATTTCGAGTGTCCCTTTTGTAAACGGTTTCATGCGACGGTTAGGCGTTTAGTGGACGAGAACAAGGACCAGCTAGCTTGGGTGTACAGGCATCTGCCCTTGGATGCGATTCACCCGTATGCCCGCGTGGAGGCAGAAGCTAGCGAGTGTGCGGCTGAAATAGGCGGCAATGACGGTTTTTGGAAGTATGCCGATGGCTTATTTGAAAAAACCAAGTCAAACGGCCGATCCTTTGATAAAGACAGTCTAGAGTCTTTAGCGGCGGAGCTTTCGATTAAGTAACAAAGCCGGTATGACCAGGGTGATTGATATCGGCCAGGTTGGATTAGACAGGTCGATCAGACAGGCTCTGAAGGTATTGAAGGATGGTGGGCTGGTGATTTATCCAACTGATACATGTTATGGGGCTGGGGTTGATGCGGCTAATGCAAAGGCGGTTGATAAGCTTCTGAAATTCAAAGGGTCCAGGCGCAACCGCCCGATTTCGGTGGCAGTAAGTGATGTCAAGATGGCTAAGAAGTATGTCAAGATAAACAAAACAGCGGCCTTTTTTTACAAACATTTTTTGCCTGGCCCGTATACAGTTGTTTCGGAGTATAAAGGCGGGTTGGATGACCGGCTGGTTTCGCCGGTGAGGACGTTGGGAATCCGGATACCTGATTATGATTTAGTTTTAAAGATGGTTGGGTTGCTGAATGGTCCGATTACCTCGACTTCGGCTAATCCGTCAGGACAAAGAACGCCTTATTCTGTTAAAGAAGATATACTTGGTTTGGCTGGTAAAAAATTGGATTATGTAGATTTGGTTTTGGATGCGGGCAGGCTGCCTAAGCGGCCGCCTTCTGTAGTGGTTGATACGACCGGTGAGTCGGTGAATGTCTTAAGAGGCAGTGACTGGCCGTTTTTACCGGTTTTATCAAGCGTGCACTCGACTCATTCTTTCCAGGAAACGGTCGAGTTGGGGGCGAAGTTGGCGGCGGAGATTTTAGCATCTGGGGATGATCGGCCGGTGGTGATTTTATTGTCAGGTATTTTGGGCTCCGGCAAAACTCATTTGGTCAAAGGCATAGCTAAGGGATTGGGGGTGGGCGAGTTGGTAAAATCGCCGTCATTTGTTTTGGTAAAGGAGTATGAAGGAGCCAGGGGCAGGCTGGTGCATGCTGACTTGTGGCGGTTGAAGAGAGCCGAGGATGTGGCCGGTTTGGGATTGGAGGCTTATTTCAAAAAAGGCGTTTGGCTGGCGATTGAGTGGGTTGAAAAAAGCATTAAGTTTGTTGGAAGCTGGCTGGATAAAGCCAGAGTATTGGTGGTCGAGATAGATAT
>JAADGY010000054.1 GCA_013152165.1 bacterium | reverse complement strand
ATCTCTCTTTCCTCTACTAATTTTAATATTTTACTCCGCCCTAAAAACATCTTACCTTCATTTTAGCAAATCAAACCCAATAAGACATTCTCTATAGGCCACCCCATTCGATGTTCGATATTCGAGTTGCGGATTTACCCTGCACCAGTCTGGTTCAGGGTGACATTTGACATCTAACATTTGACATTTAAGTTTCTCCACCGCAGGTGGATAGTTTGAGATTTGGAATTTGGTGCTTGTTTGGACACTTGTGATTTGTTATTTGGAACTTCTTAATCTTATTCCTTTATATCCTCTACACACTCTGCCTGCCCCTATAACTTCATTCCAATGAAGTGAGGGGGTCCCTTCTGTCTCCTTGTCGCTTCTAACCTTATGAACTTTGCCCAGCATGCAAATGCTGGACAACCCCGTACCGTGCTGTACCCCATACCATGCTTCGCTCTGGTACAGGGTGGAATTTGTGATTTTAATTTGTGCCCTCCTCCTTAACCCCGGGGGAAGCCTAAAGGCAACCCCCGGGGTTTCTTCATTTTTGACTTTTTACTTGTACTTTTTCGCCCTAGGCGGACATGTCTCGCCGCAACGTTAGTGAAGGTGGATCCGCCTCTGGCGGAAACTTTTGACATTTGAGTTTTGAGTTTTTTTCTCATCACACCGAACACACCGAAAAACCGCAGTTATTGCACACCGAACACCCCTCTGCTTTATACAACTTACTGCCACAGGCCGGGCAAACATCTTTTACTTGGCCCTGGCCCTTTTTCGACTTTACTTTATTCAAAAGCCCCCTTAAACCCGAATCTTTGCTATCTTTCGCCAACCGATCTTGGCCGTCGCCCACATTCAAAACCTGCACCTGCCGCGAGCCGTCTCGATAGACTGTGATTCCCTTGCATTTCATCTTCCAAGCCAGGATAAAGGCCTTTATCACATCATCCACCGTTGCTTCGTTAGGCATATTAATCGTTTTTGACACTCCATTATCAGTGTATTTTTGAAAAGCCGCCTGCATTAAAATATGATCCTCCAAATTAATATCCATCGCCGTCACGAACACATCCCTTACCCTTTTAGGCAAAAACTCAATATCCTGAATCGAACCTTGTTTAAAAACCGTCTTCTTAACCGCTCCAACTTGATTTTCCGTCAGCCGCCCAACCAACCGCAAATGCTCCAACACCCTAAATAAATCCTGATTGACCTCCGGCAGCCTTACTCCTCCCATCGCTTCTTTGTAAAAAGACAAAGCAAACAATGGCTCTATTCCATACGAGGCATCAGCTAAAATCGAGATCGAGCCGGTCGGCGCAATCGTCGTCATAGTCGCATTTCTAAATGCCTTGTACCCTCTTTTGTCCCAAACCGAACCCTTAAAATTCGGAAACGATCCTTTTTCTTCACCTAACTTAGCCGATGTCTCCCACGCTGTCTGTTGAATAAACTGCATCACCTTTTCGGCCATCTTCCGAGCCTTCTTTTCTTTATAAGACAACCCCATCTTCATCAGCACATCGCCCCAGCCGATCACTCCCAAGCCTATTTTCCTATTCCCCAGCACCATATCAGACACTTGTTTCAACGGAAACTTTGATACACTGACCACATTATCAAGCATCCGCACCGCTATTCTCACGCTTTCGGCCAACCGATCCCAATCAACCTCCCACAACTGGCCTAATGTCGAATCAACACCTGCCTTTTTTAAATGGGCTGTTAGATTTATCGACCCTAAGTTGCATGCCTCATAAGGCAAAAGCGGCTGTTCGCCGCATAAATTCACCGTTTCTATCGGCCCTAAATCAGGAGTCGGATTATTCTTATTTATCTCGTCGATAAAAATAAGCCCTGGGTCGCCGTTATGCCAAGCATAGGTCGCCGCCAACTCCAATATTGACCTGGCTTTCAAAGTTGACACCACTTCGCCGTTGCGCGGGTTGATAAGCGGCCAGTCCTGATTATCAATTACCGCTTTCATAAACTTTGAAGTCACCGCCAATGAAAAATTTATATGAGGAAAAACATCTTGATCTTCTTTGCAGGTAATAAACTCCAAAATATCAGGGTGGGTAACATTTAAAGTCACCATATTGCCGGCCCGCCTTTTCCCATGCTGGATTAAAATATCCGAGCTGTCATTTAAAAGCTTCATTATCGCCACCGGCCCGCAGGCCCGCCCTGACGAACCGCTGACATAATCACCCTTGGGCCGGATCTTAGACAGCGAAAAGCCAACCGACCCGCCGTGCTTTTTTAAAATAGCCGACTCTTTCAAAGCTTCAAATATTTCAGTAACCGAATCATTCATCGGCAGGACAAAGCAATTAGCCATCTGGCCGTCCTTTGTTCCGGTATTAGTCAATGTCCGCCCTGCCGGCAAAAACCGCCGGCTGACCATTATTTCCAAAAACTTATCCAGCCACTTAGCCTTATTCTTTTTCTCCTTCTTAACCAAAACCTTGGCCACTCTATGAAACATCTGGCGTGGAGTCTCGATCACCTCCCCATCCTCATCTTTTAATAAATACTTATTTTTCATCACCACCAAGGCGTTCAAACTAAACCCGCCGACATCATCCACTACCCCAATCTGTTTGGCTAAATCAGCTACCTTTTTCCTGGCCGCTCTGGACAATATGTATTGTTTGGCCGTTTGCGCATGACCGCTTTTGATAAGCACTATCTCTACCACATCACCTATTTCTTCGGCTAAAATCTTTTTTCGATCGCCATAGGCCGCCTGGAGCGTTTTTTCCACCTCTTTAGCCAACTTCTCAGCCCGTTTCAAGTCCTTGCCTCCCAGCTCCGCCGCCGCCGCAAAGATTGAAAGCTTAACCTTGTCTCTAGAAAACGGCTCCTCTCTTCCGCTTCTTTTAACAACTCTTGTTTTAAACGATTTAAAATTCATATAACCAGCATACTCCAAAACAGACAGGGCAGGCACAATTAACAACTAAGCGAAGATACAACATTAAACATACCAAACAACCTATCTCATGTCAACATACTCCACTCAATTATCCCCCTACCTACCCTCTTTTTTGGCAACCCCCGGGGTTGCCGCCTGGTCAACCCCGGGGGTTGCCATTTTTGGCCGCCCTCCCTTCCACTCACAATCCGGGGTCGAAAAAGGTTGGAGCCCCCTAACTCTCTTCCACCGCAGGTGAAAAGTTTAGTATTTGTTATTTAGAATTCAGTATTTACTCGCCTCGCAAAACGAGGCGAGTTTGGACATTTGGAATTTTGCCCAGCATGCAAATGCTGGGCA
>JAADGY010000021.1 GCA_013152165.1 bacterium | reverse complement strand
ACCCTAATAACCGTTCCCGGAACGTGATTAAAAAAACTCAAATGTCAAATCTCAAACTATCCAGTTCCGGGAACGAAAGGAGGGAGTAATCTTTCCAGATTTTCGATCCCGGATCGGTGCGGGTGACGATCCGGGATCGTTAGTGTGTGGGGGCTAGGGGGGTGTGTTTTGGGTTGGAGGCCTTTTAATTTTAATCTTATAAACTTTCAACTTTTGACTTATAATAGGGTATGTATGAACCGAAGTTTACGATAACGCCAAGGCTTTTAGGGTTTATTTCCCAAATTGACCAATTAAAGGAGCGGATTAACCAGGCGCCGATCGTGCCGGCTTATGAAAACAAAATAAAACAAGAAGCCCTGGTGCGAATGATCCATTACGGGACAAGGATAGAGGGCAACAGACTATCCGAGGCGGAGGCAAGACGAATAATAGAAGGGGATAAGCTGGTTGGCTTTGAAAGAGATACTCAAGAGATATTAAACTACAGGCGAGTGGTCGAGTTTATAGACAGGCTTACTACCCCGCCGGGAGCCAAGCCTAGGCTGCTAACCGAGTTTGAGGTTAGAATCCCCTTTGAAGTTAAATGGCACAAAAATAGGTTAATCTACAGCGAAGAAATGATTAAGAAAATTAATCAAGTAACTACGGATAACCTAGTAGACCCGTCAAACTCTGGAGGATACAGGAAGGACAAAGTGATAGTCGAAAATTTGGCAACCGGGGAAGTGGTTTTTAGACCGCCGTCAGCGGTGGAAGTGCCGTTTTTGATTAAGCAATTATTAGAATATGTTAATGATGAAACAGCCAGGCAGCTGCATCCGGTGGTGCGGGCGGCGATCGCCCATTATTTCTTGGTGGCTATTCATCCTTTTGTTGAAGGCAACGGCCGGACAGCTAGGGCTTTTGCTTTGGTAATCTTGTTTGCTGAGGGCTATGACATGAAGGGCTTGTTTTCGTTGGAAGAGTATTTTTATCAGCATCTGCCGGAATACTACGGGGCTTTGGTGCGGGTGAGCAATAATCATGCCGATTTGGCTTTAAGAGATTTGAGTTTTTGGTTGGAGTTTTATGCCCAGGCGATGGCGGCCGAGCTGTCCAGATTAGAGATGCGGATTAAAGAAATTGCCGAGCTGGTGCCGAAGGTGGAAAACAAAAAGGGGGAACAGGTAGAGATTAATCAGCGGCAGATGGTTTTGTTGAGTTTTTTTAAATATGGGGATAAATTAAAGATGGGCCAGGCTCGGTTGCTGCTGCCTGAGATGTCGGATGATACTATATTAAGGGAGCTGCAGGATCTGCAAAAGAAAGGCTTGATAGTTAAAAAGGGCAGGACTAAAGGAGCTTATTATCAATTGGTTTTAAATGAATAAAAAAGGATGAGATTTAGAAACTTTGCTTATTATCTGTCCAAAATAGAGTCAACCAGCCTGCGCTTGGAGATAACGGATTTATTAGCCGAGCTTTATAAGAAGCTGCAACCTGAAGAGGGTAAAAAAGCGACTTATTTATTAATGGGCCGGCTGGCGCCGAATTATAAGGGAATAGAATTAAATTTGGCGGTTAAGCTGATGATCAGGGTGTTGGCTGGCGTGTTTAACGAGCCGGTAGACGCGATCGCGGCTTTGTATGAGCGCAAAGGCGATTTGGGGGATGTGGCTTATGACCTGGCTGATGAGCGGGGTTTAAAAGAGGGCGGATTGACGATTGATGAGGTGTACGAAAAATTAATGGAGGTGGCAAAACAGGAGGGACCGGGAAGTGTAGAAAGGAAGCTAAAGTTGATGGAGGATTTATTGAAAAATGCCGGAGCCTTCGAGATGAAGTATTTAGTAAGAGTGCCGGTGGGGGCTTTAAGGCTTGGTTTTTCTGAAATCACGATACTTGATGCCTTATCATGGATGCTGGCCGGGAACAAAAGTCTAAGGGCGGATATAGAAAAGGCTTTTAATGTCAGATCTGATATAGGATTGATTGTCAAGATGGTTTTGACGGCGCGGGATCAAAAATTGGCGATTGATGCGATCAAGAAAAAGCTCAGCCAAGTGCAGGCCAAGCCCGGAGTGCCGATCCGGCCGGCCTTGGCGGCCAGGCTGGGGAGTTTCAAGGAAATAGTTGAAAAGCTAGGAGAGCATGGGCTGGAGCCTAAGTATGACGGCTTAAGAACCCAGATTCATGCCTGGCGGGAGGCGGGTAATGGGACGGCCTTGTTGCCCGAGGCTAACATAAAGGTAAAAATATACTCGCGGAATTTGGAAGATATCACGGCTATGTTTCCGGAAATCAGCCGATCTGTGGTTGAGCTTTTAGAAAAGTTTAGGTTGGAAGCGATTATCTTGGATGGCGAAAGCATAGCTTATGATCCAAAAACCGGCAGATTTTATTCATTCGGGGATACGATTAAACGAAAAAGAAAGTACGGCATTGATCGAGCCCAAAAGGATTTGCCGGTTAGAACCTTTGTCTTTGATGTTTTGTATTTTGATGACAAGGATGTGATGGGCCGGAAGTTGATCGACAGGCGGCGGATGTTAGGCCGGATATTAAAGCTGGATGTTGGCTGTTTGAGATTAACGCCCCAGCACAAGGTAAAAAGCGTTGGCCAAATAAAAAAATGGTTTACTGAGTATATCGACGAAAACCTAGAGGGAATTATGTGCAAGAAGCTTGATT
Source organism: bacterium (assembly GCA_013152165.1). Classification (GTDB taxonomy): domain Bacteria; phylum Patescibacteriota; class Microgenomatia; order JAADGY01; family JAADGY01; genus JAADGY01. The sequence continues at coordinate 736 of JAADGY010000021.1, read as the reverse complement.
CGGTTTATCAGGCCGGCTCGCGCAATTTTAATTGGGTTAAGTTTAAATCGGCGCTTGACAGTGTGGATTTGGTAGTGCTTGGCTGTTACATGGGCAAGGGTAAACGAAGCCAGTTTGGCATAGGAGCGTTTTTGGCCGGGGTTTATGATGATAAAAACGATAAGTTCTTAACGGTGTCTAAAATAGGTTCAGGCTTGACGGATGAACAATGGCAGGAGTTGTATAAAAGGTGCCAGAAAATAAAAGTAAACAGCAAGCCGGTTGTTTATCAGGTGCCGAAAGGGTTGGAGTGTGTCTTTTGGGTAAGCCCGTCGTTGGTGGTGGAGATAAAGGCCAATGAGATTACCAAAAGCCCTTTGCACACATCAGGTTATGCTTTAAGATTTCCACGGCTGGTTAGATTTAGGGATGATAAACGGCCAACCCAAGCAACAACGGTGGAGGAGCTAAAGCAGATGGCGGGGATGGGGAAATAAGTTAAAAGTGCAAAGTTCAAAGTTAAAAGTGAGAGAATCTCAAATGTTAGATGTCAAATGTTAAAGCTGCATCTTAAATGTTAAAACTAACCACCTTCGGTGAGAAAATTCCAAATCACAAATTCCAAGTATCCAAACTCGCCTCGCTCCGCGAGTCGAGGCGGGCAAATTCGAATCTCGAATGATCAAATACTAAATTATCCACCTGCGGTGGAAGGGGGTAAGTTAAAAGTTAGACCCCGAACTAAGACTTCGTTCTA
>JAADGY010000023.1 GCA_013152165.1 bacterium | reverse complement strand
GGAAATTGAAAATTTTATCCCTGCCCCTTTTATCTTTAGGCTTTATGAACTTTATGAACTTTCTAACTTGATAAACTCAATCCGCTTTTGCCCTTTGACCCTTGCCCTTTGACTTATTTTTATCTTATTACCTATTACTTATTAGTTATTACTTAGTATCGCCATCCCCTTGTTTTTCCTTGCCAAAATTGGTATCCTTAAAAGGATTATGACACCAGTAGAAATCATCCTTCTTATTTTGCTGACTCTTTTAACCATCGTTATTTTAGTTGTTTCATGGCAAGTTTTCTTCTTTTTCAAAGAACTTCGCCAAACTCGCCAGCAGGTTGAAAATCTCATAGGCAAGCTTGACCTTGCCAGCCAGCGACTGCTTTTACCGATCGCTGATTTAAGCCTAGCTTGGCGGTTTTTAACCCATTCCGGCCGGCTTTTCAAAATAATTGATAAATTACTTGACAAACCTAAACATGGTCAAAAGCAGCGATAGCCATTTCCACGTTTCCGATTTTTTAAACGGCCTCTTTTTAGGCGGCCTTCTGGGCGCTTCGTATGTTTATTTTTTCCACCACCCCAAAGGTCAAAAACTGTTTCAAAAAATCCTGGATAACAAAGAAGATCTTTGGCAGAAAATCAAAGAAGAGCTTGAAAAAGAAAAAAGCCAAGACACCAGAAAAATAAACCGAAACCTCAACCGGCTTAAGACAACCGGCCGCCAAAAAATCGCCACCTTTTTATCTTCAAGATCTGTATTATCAAAAAAACCTTCTCTTAAAGAATAAATCATGCGCACCCCCCGCCCTAAGGGGCTTTTAATCGTCATTGACGGCTTGGATGGCTCGGGCAAGGCTACTCAACAAAAACTCTTAGGCGCCAAGCTTAAAGCTGCCGGCTACAAGGTTAAATTAATTGATTTTCCCCAGTATTACAACAACTTTATCGGCGCATTTATCGGCCAATGCTTAGCCGGCGAGCACGGCCAATGGAACAAATTAGACCCCTACATAGCCTCTGTTATTTATGCCGCCGATCGTTTCGAGTCATCAGCCAAGATCAAAAAATGGCTGGAACAAGGGTACATTGTTTTATCCGATCGCTACGTCAGCGCCAACCAAATCTACCAAGGCGGTAAAATCATCGATGACCAAAAAAGACAAGCCTTTTTAACTTGGCTGGACAAGCTTGAGTTTGGCGTTTTTAAACTGCCCAGGCCTGATATCATCTTTTTTCTAGACGTCCCGCACAAAATATCCATGAAGCTGGCCCAAAAAGCCCAAACCGGCAGCAAAGCCTATCTTAAAGGCAAAAGAGATCTTAACGAAACCGACGCAGACCTTACCCTTAAAGCCCGCCGCAACGCCGTCAAAATCGTTAAATCAGCCAACAACTGGATACCCATTCGCTGTGTTGACCGCCGCCACCGGTTGCTTCCGCCCGAAGACATCACTGAAAAACTCTGGCTGGATCTTCGCAAATACTTAAGACACCCTTAAATCTTAAGCTTGATTTCTTTTTTCTTCCTTTTTCCTTAACTCCTCTTGTTTCAGCTCTTCTTTTTTCCGCCGGGCTTCTTCTTCTATGGCCTCTTCTTCTATCTTTTTTTTCAAAATCTCGTTAGCCTGGACCAATATTTCCTTCTCCGTTTCATAGCTTAATTTGTTGTAAGCCTGGTCAAAGGGGACAAACATCGCCTTTTCCACTTCATCATCATGCTCTTCTGGGTTGCCCTCTAGATACTCCATTAAGAAAAAAATAACCTCTTTTAAAAACTTCTCCCCGTCTTGGGTGTAAAAATAACGGATCTGGCCAACCTTTTCTTTAATCGCCGCGATAACTCCGCCTTCTTCCTGCACCTCCCTAATCGCCGCCCTGACGCTAGTTTCATTGCTTTCTATCACTCCTTTTGGCAGCCGCCACTCTTTGCGCCCGGCCGGCTTGATTATAAGCCACTTGATTTTATTTCCTTCTTGTTTATAAACCACGCCACCGGCTGATTTAAGCGAAGCTATTTTGTGTTTTTTATTCATACTCACCATCTATTTTACCATCTTTTTTTCAACCCCCCGCCGCAATCGGCATAAAACCCCAGTCTTATTTTACAACCACCCCATGCAGCTATTTGTTTTTTATTTAGAGCTTAAGCTACAATAAATTAACATGAAGGCGCCTAAGTTGTTTTTATTAATTTTTTTAATGGTTGTCTTGATAAGTTTTATTCCTGCCGAGGCTTTCGCTTCCCCCTCGATTGGTTTAGGCCTAGCCTATCGCCGGGGAACGCCGGCTCAAGTGGCTAACTCCGGCGCCAAGTGGGTTTATGAATGGTCAGCCTTAACCGATCGTTATCGAGCCTTTAACGCCGCCGGCATCGCCTATGTCCCCATGCTTTATAAATGCCGATCCGGCGATCTAAACAACGCTATCAACTGGCCCCTCTACGGCGATTATATGCTCTTTATGAACGAACCGGACGGCAGCGCCAGCGCCGACCAAGGCAACTGCAACGCCAACACCGCCGCTGATTATTTCCACCGTCTTAAAACCGCCCGCCCCGACCTTAAGATCATCGTCGGCGGCGTGGTCACCAACGGCGGCTGGCACTGGCTTAGCCAGTTCGGCATAGACTACAAGCGCAAATACGGCCGCGATCCTGATGTTGCCGGCATTCATTTTCACATCTACTCCAACTACGGCAATAAGCAGGTGGAAGAAGCCATCGCCGATATGAAAAATCAGCTCCAAAAATGGTATGACTGGCAAAACCGTAAAAGCTGGGCCAGGGGCAAGGAGCTTTGGTTAACCGAAACCGGCAGTTGGAAAATGGAATACTACTCGATGAACTCCTTTATGCGCGACTGGTTAAGCTTTCTTTCCCAGCAGCAGCGTTTAACCCGTGTAGCCTGGTTTACCTTTGATATGCCCCAAAACAACCGCTGGAAGATTACTGCCATTTCGGTTGACGGCGTCCCCAATATTCATCGTTTTCCTATTTTTCAATCCATCGCCGGCAGAAGCCCGGCCGCTCCCAGGCCAGGCTCTTTTTCCACCCCAACTCCCACCCCGACCAGCACCCCAACCCCCACACCCATGCCGACCCCGACCCCTGTGCCATTAGGCGATGTCAACCAAAACGGCCGCACCTTTGATCGGGGGGATGTTATCTGCGCAATCGCCAAATATCTCAGCCAGCCAAACCGCTCTTATCGATATCCAAGCTCAAATAAAATCTATTTTTATGACATCAACCAGGATGGTCTTTTTAATCGAAGCGATGTCATCAGCTTTATCGTTTATTATCTGCAATCCCCTAAATCAGCCCCTTCCGGCAACTGTCTTGACCTGCCGGCCGGAGTAGCTAAGTTTGTGGCTCCGACCAATACTCCAACTCCCCGGCCAACCCCAACCCCGACCAACACCCCCA
>JAADGY010000019.1 GCA_013152165.1 bacterium | reverse complement strand
TTAGGTTAAGGTTTGATTCAAAAACAAAATGTTGATAACAGTTAAGGTAATAAGTGGATCTAAACAAATTCAGGTCACAAAGATTGATGAGAAATCATATAGAGTAAAATTAACAGCCAAACGGGAAAAGGGCAAGGCTAACAAACAATTGATCAAGGTTTTGGCTGAATATTTTGATAAACCCAAACGCGTGGTTGAGATTAAACAAGGTTTAAAATCAAATAACAAGGTGGTTGAGATCAAAATTTAATAAATTAGTGTAATGAGGCTTAAGCTAATGTGGGGGTTATAAATTTCATTTGGATAAAATTCCTTGATAAGAAACCTGGACAGTTTCCAAAGTTTTTAAAAGAATTCAAACTTTTAACTTGGCACACAAGACCTCCCCGCACCCAGCCATATTGATTCATTGAGGTGTTGTTTAAGATGTATTTCCAACCTTGAAAGTTAGTTTTACTTCAAAAAATCTGTATTATCTTCCCATCTGTTTCGATGAGGGAGTTGTCGGGGAGGAGAATAATCTTTTTCCGACAACTGTAAAATAACTCTAGATTTTTTTTCTTCATGAAGTCTTTTTTAAAATAAGGGTTGCCCCAGTGGGGGTAAACGATGAGGTCGATCAATCCCATTCCCTTGAGGCTTCTTAGCTTTGGCGCCGTTAAGGGGTCATCATAATATTTTTCCAGGTCGAGAGTGGGACCAGCAACCACTGCGCCCGCGCTTGAGCCGCTGTAGATTTTACCTTTTTTGAGCCAGGATTTAATTAGTTTATCGAAGCCCGAAAGTTTAATCTGTTGCATGAGGTAGAAAGAATTGCCTCCGTTTAAATGGATGGTATCATTAGCCTTTATAGCTTGTTCTATCTCCTGGGTTGTTTTGTGAGTTAAAGTGAAGGGCATTACCTGAAAGCCAGCGTTAAGAAGGGCTTTGCGGTCTAATTCAACGTAAGACACATTTTCTTCTACCTCTGCTGCGGTGGTGATGAAGAGCAATCTTGGTTTGGCACAATTCGTTGCTCTTTTTACCCTTTGGTAAACTCTTTCAGCAACCTCATCAATTGAGGATGATAACAAAAGCTTTGGTTTCATTACCCGAATTTTATCATGTTTATGAGGATTTAAAATAACCAAAGTTTTGTCTATATCAAGAGCTGGGGGACTAATAATAGTTTTAAACAGCCTTTGTAGAAGAGCGAAGAGTGGATGGTGTTGGCCTTTGGCTTTTGGCAAATAATTTTGCTAAAATTAAGAAGATGAAATTGTCCTTTGGCAAACCAATTCAAAAAGATTATTCCGAGTTCTTAAAAATTTATCGTCGGTTTTATTTGGATCCTAAACAGGTGGGGAATCAGAAATATAGGAAAAAGATGGAAAACAAGGGCTTTTGACAGGCGGGAGTATCGTGTTATAATTTCGTTATAACAAGGAGGTTTATGCTTCAGAAAGTCATCAAGGTAGGCAACTCGGCCGCTGTAACTATTCCAAAAGATTTTTTGCATCTTGCCAACATTTCTATTGGTAGTGATGTTGTTTTAAAGACCGAGCCGGAGAAACGAAGAGTTATTATAGAGTTTTTGGAAAAACCGAAGATAAAAACAGAGATGTTTGATAAAGAGGTTTATAAGGTCGCCAAAGACCTTTTGCGCCGGTACTTGCCTGCTTTTAAGGAGTTAGCTAAAAAATAAGGTGCCAAAGAAAATCAAGTATCTGACTGTGGTTGATGTTTTATTGCTCCATTATTTGGTAATTGAAGAAACGGGGGGATATCATGGGTTGCGGAGCCTGGCTTTGTTGGAAAGTGCTGTGGCTAGGCCAAGAGCTTCCCACAACGGGAAAGATCTTTATAAAACTATTTTTGAAAAAGCAGCTGGGCTGTGTCATTCTTTGATTAAAAATCACCCTTTCATTGACGGCAATAAACGCACCGGAATATATGCGGCTATGACACTTCTGGAGATTAATGGGTATAAGGTTACAGCCAAGCAAAAGAAGGTGGTGGAGGTTGCTCTAGCAATCGCCACTAAAGATATTTCCATATTGAAAATCGCCGAGTTGTTAAAGAAAGATATTTTGCAAGTAAAATAAGCATATGAGGTTTTTTGTATCTGCAGAAATTTTTGAAAAGCTGCCGGGTTTAAAAGTGGGGGTTGCAACAGCTTTTGAAGTAAATCAGGCGCAGCTGCCAAAGGATATTTTGGAAAAGATCCATAAAGAACAAAAGAGGTTAAGAAAAGAATTAAAAAAATATCCCAGTTATAAGGACTTGCCGGTGGTAAAAGCCTGGCATGAAGCTTTTGTGAAACTGGGCATTAATCCTAAAAAGTACCCGCCGGCGATTGAAAACTTAATCCGGATTACGGCTAAAGGGATAAACTTAAGCTCTATCAATCCTATTGTTGATTTGGAAAACTACATTGCTTTAAAGCACCTACTGCCGGTTGGAGGCCAGGATTTAGCTGGGGTAAGGGGTGATATGGCGCTTGAGGTTTTAAAAACGCCCCTACCCTTTGGCGCTTTGGGCGGGGAGGCGCCAAGGATTATTAACGCTCAGATTCCAGTGTATCGGGACGGGGAAAAGATTTTATGCATTGCCCTAAATTCGAAAGACTGCGAGGAGGCTAAATTTACAAATAAAAGCAAGGATGTGGTGATTTTTATTGAAAGCGTAGAAAACATAAAAAAATTGAATGAGGCTTTGTCAGAGTTGGAAGCGATTCTTCTGCCAGCAGCAAGAAAAGTTGAAAAAGAGGTTTTTAAGCTGTAGGTAAAAGAAAACTGTATAATTTAGGCATGGATCTTTTTCTTTGGCGAGAAGTTTTTGTTTGGTTGGGTTCTGGATTAACGGTTGTTGCTGGATTAGATTATCTGCGCTCTGCTTTAAAAGGCGAGGTGAAGCCTAATCGGATCACTTGGTTTTTCTGGTTTGTTATTCCTTTAATCGGCGCTTTGGGACAGGTAAAAAGCGGTGTCGGCCGGGAAGTGATTTTTACTTTGGCTTTAGCTTTTCCACCGGCTCTAATTTTTCTAACATCATTTTTAAGCAAAAAAACTTATTGGGGAATAGGAAAGTTTGATTTATTAATGGGAGCCATAGCTGCGATTGGAGTTTTGCTTTGGCAATTGACTAACAATCCTATCTGGGCGGTGGTTTTTAGCGTTTTGGCTGATGCTTCAGCCGGGGTGCCAACCTTAGTTAAGGCTTATCATCATCCAGAAACCGAAAAGCCGATTTTCTTTACCCTAAATACTTTAGGCTCGTTTTTGGTTTTAACTACTGTCACCACCTGGCGAGTAGAAAACTTTCTTTATCCCTTGTATTTTGGAGTTTTGAGTTTGACAGGATTGGTCTTGATAATTTTCGGGAGTAGCAAACGAGGGGCGAAGCAATAGAATGGTTAATCGTCAAGAGTTGATCAAGATATTTTGGTGTACATGGGGTATTTTGAATAGTCCAAGGATAAAAGTTGCTAGATAAAATAATCTTTT
>JAADGY010000072.1 GCA_013152165.1 bacterium | reverse complement strand
GTGTTCTTGCCTGAAGATTGGGGTTTGTATTTTTCCATCCCTGGTTGTTACTACACTACTATATAGTGGTGTAGTGTTGTGTGATTTTGATTGGGAAGAGAGGGATTTATTTGTGTTTTAGGAGTGGAAGGATGGGCAAATCTCAAACAGGAATAATCGATGTTTTTAAAACAGTTTGGGTTGATATTTTTAATAGAGGTGTGTTAAATTGAAGTATGATAAACACGGTGAAGTTAGAGGATCTGTTAGAGGAAACGGTTAAGTATAAAGCAAGCGATCTGCATTTGTTGGTCGGCAAGCCGCCGATATGGCGGGTTGATGGCGGGTTGATGCGTTTGGAGAAATATGATCAGCCATTGGGAGTGGAGGAGATAGAGCGGTTAATTTTTACTCTGCTTAATGAATCGCAGGTGGGGATTTTTGAGGAGAAGAAGGAGCTTGATTTTTCGTTTACGTATCAAGATAAGGTGCGGTTTAGGGTTAATGTCTATTATCAACAGGGAGTGCCGGCTCTGGCGGCCAGGGCTATTCCGAATGTGATTCCGTCGTTGGAGGATTTGAACCTGCCGCCGATTTTAAACCGGGTGGTTAGCTTAAGGCAGGGTTTGGTGTTGGTGACCGGCCCAACCGGCCACGGAAAATCGACAACTTTAGCGGCGGTGATTGATAGGATTATAAAAAGCCGGGCGGTTCATGTAATTACCATTGAAGACCCGATTGAGTATGTGTATAGTTCGGAGCTGTCAATAGTGTCGCAGAGGGAGATGTATAACGACACTTTGTCTTGGGCTAACGCCCTAAGGAGCGCTTTGCGGGAAGACCCGGATGTAGTATTGGTAGGTGAGATGCGCGATTTAGAAACGATTGCGGCGGCGTTGACGGTAGCCGAAACCGGCCATTTAGTTTTGGCGACACTGCATACCAACTCAGCGGCCCAGACGGTGAACCGGATTGTGGATGTTTTTCCGGAAGAACAGCAGGATCAGATCAAACTGCAGTTATCCGGTGTGTTAGAAATGGTTGTGTCCCAAAGGTTAGTTCCCTCAAGAAGCGGCGGCCGTTTGCCGGCAACCGAGATTATGATAGCCAATGCGGCGGTTAGAAACAGCATAAGAGAAGGCAAGGTATCGATGCTGGATAACATTATTGCTACCTCGACCAGCGAGGGGATGATGAGCTTGGAGATGTCATTGGCAGGCTTGGTTAGATCCGGCAAGATAGATAGGGAGGTAGCCATGTCGTTTGCCTTAAAACCAAAGGATCTTATGCGATTGTTGTCTAGTAGTTCTTTATGAGAAAGTTTGCTTTCAAAGCCAAAACCGAGACTGGTCAGCTGGTAAGAGGGGTAATAGAAGCGGTTAATTTTGATAACGCTAAAAGATTGTTGTTGGAAAGGGGTTATCATATCTTGGGTTTGAAAGAGAAAAAGTCGAAACTGGGAATTTTATCAAGGATAGGCATTAGGCGTGGGGTGAATCAAAATGACTTGGTTAATTTCACTCGGCAGCTGTCAACGATGCTTGATGCCGGACTGCCATTGACCGATGCTTTGGAGATTTTGGAGTCGCAGTCGCCGGGGGCTTTGGGGCGGGTTTTGCGCCAGGTTTTATCGGATGTGCAAGGAGGCTCGTCGTTTGGCAAGGCGTTAAGCCACAATCCCCAGGTGTTTGATCCAGTTTATGTGTCGCTTATTAGATCGGGGGAGGCGGCCGGATCGTTGGATAAGGTATTGTCTCGTTTAGCCGATAACTTGGAAAAGAAAAGAGAGTTTTCCAGCAAGGTAAGGGGAGCTTTGATTTATCCAGCGATTGTTATCGCGGCGATGATGATGGTGGCCGGGGTGATGATTGTGGTGGTAATTCCAAAGCTGTCGGTGTTATACGAGAGTTTTAATGCCCAATTGCCGTTGGCGACAAGGATTTTGATTGGACTATCTGATTTTTTGATTAAGTTCTGGTGGCTTTTGGGTATTGGCGTGATAGGCGGAATCAATCTAATATCATGGATTAGGAAGACGCCGACCGGCGGTTATCTATGGGATCGGATGATGCTAAGGCTGCCGGTTTGGGGGAGGCTGCAAAATGACGTGGTGTTGACTAATGTCAGCTATACTCTTTCGATGCTTTTGGAGGCCGGAGTGTCGTTGTTGACGGCTTTGGAAATTAGCGCCCAGACGGCTGGTAACCAGGTGTATAAAAACAGCGTCAAGGCGGTGGCTGACCAGGTTGAAAAAGGGGTGCCGATGTCGATGGCGATGGAAATGGACGAGGTGTTTCCGGCTATTTTGCCCCAGATGATAAACATTGGCGAGGAAACAGGCAAAATCGATGAGGTTTTGGCTAAGCTGTCGCGTTTTTTTGAGGTTGAAGCTGAACAAAAAGTCAAAAATTTGACGACGGCTATAGAACCTTTAATAATGATTGTTTTAGGCGTGGGAGTTGGTTTTTTGGTGATATCAATTATTATGCCGATTTATAACTTGACAAGTCAGTTTTAATGGTTTAGATTAGTAATATAATGTCAGTTTTTGACAGGAGGAAAAAAATGAAATCAGAGCGGTTGCGGTTGAATTTATTAGGTTTTACCATGATCGAGCTGTTGGTTGTGATAGCGGTGATTGGTGTTTTAGCGGTGGCGGTTTTGTCTTCGATTAACCCCCTAGAGCAGATTAACAAAGGGCGTGACACTAAAAAGAGGTCGGACTCGGCTCAAATTTTAAACGCAATTGATAGATACTATGCTTCGCAAGAGGAGTACCCTTTTGATGTATCGGTTGTGGCCGATCAGGCGTTAAGTGGCAACAATATTAATAACAAGTACAGCAGTATCTTGGATGCACTGGTAGATACTAAAGAAATTAAAAAGGGTTTTAAAACTCGCTTAATTCAAGAGGCTAAGGCGGAAAACTATCTTTATCTGTATGTTGATGCCGGAGGTAAGGGGACGAGTGCTACCGACGGCGATGTCGAGGGCGTGTATGTTTGTTTTGCGCCTTCCTCCAACTCGTTTAAAAAGCAGGCGCAGGATCATAAAAGCGACTGGTTTTTCCTGCAATCAAGTGAAGTGGGCTATTACATCTGTTTGCCATAAGGAAAGAGGTTGCATAAGTGCGGCGTAGGATTTGGCAGGTAAAAGGATTTATTGGTTGGGTTGGTTTGTGGTTGGTTATTTCTCCCTGGGTATGGTCATCGGCCAGAGGCTTAAGTGATGCTATTTTGCTGGGTATTTTTTTAGCGGTAGCCGGCAGTTGGTGGTTGGTTAATTTTAGGGTTGATAAGCAGAGAGATGTGTTTTTGTGGCTGGGAATGACAGCTTGGCTGGGGGTGGGGGTGGTGACAGCGATGGATAAATGGGTGGCTTTGTGGTGGTGGCTTGTTTATGGGTTAATGGGGGTCATATATGTGAGTGTAAAAGGATGGGCAAGGCAAGCCAGTAAGGAAGAGATTATGCAATTTATGTGGGGTGTCTTTTCGGCTTATTTTATTATTTTTATCTTGGTGGCCTGGGCGAGTTTGGTGGGGGTTTATCAGCTGG
>JAADGY010000095.1 GCA_013152165.1 bacterium | reverse complement strand
AAAAAAAGAAACAAAAAACAAACCAAAACAAAGAATTTATCTTCCCTAATAAACAAAAAACCCAACAGAGATGGCACTATCACACTCTAGAGTGTGATAGTGTTAACATGCTAAAACGTTTAAATGTGTCATTCTCCTTCACTCCCGGAGTGTGCATAAATCACACTCCGGGAGTGGTTTTTGGTTAGCTGCTTTTCCCCTTCAACCCCGGGGGAAGCCCTCCGCAAAGTCTGCGGACAACCCCCGGGGTTCTTTTAGGTTAGGTTTGCAATTGAAAATTGGCTAATTGGAATTTCATTGAAAATTGAGCGTTGGAAATTGATAATTTTACCCATGTCCCTACCGAAGCGCTAGCGAGGCGGGCAATTTTGAACTTTGCATTTTGAACTTTTAACTTTGTTACCCCACTTCCGCAACCCTCAAGACTTCCTCGATCGTCGTTATCCCTTCCAAGGCCTTCAAATATCCATCCTGCTTCATCAATAACATACCTTGTTTTCTGGCTACCTCTTCTATCTCGCCGGCCGAAACTCGCTTTAAAATCATCTGGGTAATCTCCTCCGTCACATACAAAACCTCAAAAATCCCCACCCGGCCTTTATACCCAGTATTGTTGCATTCGCTGCAGCCCTTGGCTCGCAAAATTCTGATATCCTCTTCATTCGGAAAGACTGATTTATACAAATCCCCTAAAACGTTCTTAATATCATCAATTACCTCCTTTGTCGGTTTCACCACTACCTGCTTGCAGGTTTTGCACAACCGCCTAACCACCCGTTGGCCTACTACACAGGTCATCGATGAGGCCAGCAAAAACGGTTCAGCTCCCATGTCCAGCAAACGCGGCAAAGCTCCAGCCGCCGAGTTGGTATGCAGTGTTGAAAAAACTAAATGACCGGTCAAAGCCGCCTGAATCGCCAGCTCGGTTGTTTCTCGATCACGAATCTCCCCGACTAATATAATGTCGGGGTCTTGGCGCAGAAAAGACCTCAAAGCCGTCGCAAACGTCAATCCAGCCTGGGGATTGACTTGAACTTGGGTTACTCCTGGAATCTCATACTCAACCGGGTCCTCAACCGTCATAATATTAACTTTGGGCGAGTTAATCTTGGATATAATCGAATACAGCGTAGTTGTTTTACCAGAACCGGTCGGCCCGGTGATAAGCACTATTCCATGCGGCACCTTTATCGCCTTTTCCAAACGCTTTAAAGCCATTCCCCGCAGCCCCAGCTGGGCCATAGTCGGAGCCGCCGTCGATTTATCCAACAGCCTCATCACAATCTTTTCCCCATGGATCGTTGGCAGGGAAGAAACCCTCAGGTCAATCTCCCTATCATCAGTTTTAAAACTAAACCGCCCATCCTGCGGCACCCTTTTTTCATCAATCTTCATATCAGATAAAATCTTAATCCTAGACACCAAAGCATCATGAATTGATCTTGGAATCCTTAATTTCTCCCGCAAAATACCATCGATTCGATAACGAATTCTGGTCTTATCCTCCATCGGCTCGATATGGACATCAGAAGCTCGGCTTTTTATAGCCATCGTCAAAATTGCGTTGACAATGTTCGGCACCGGGTCGTCCTTAATAAACTCCGTTTCATTCTCTTGGCTTTTAGCTGTCTGGTTAGTCTTTGGCTGTCTGGCTTTGACCTCGGCCAAAACCTTGCTGATATCATCCACAATCTCCTTCATATAATTGTTGCTTATGGCGTTCTCAATGCTGTCCTTCGGGGCATAATACGGCTTTATCTTCATCCCCAATCTTTTCGACAAAAAATGAATCAGGTCTAAATCCAACGGGTCGCTCATCGCCACCGACAAAACATTGCTGGCTTGGTTATAGTCAAAAGCAATCACTTTATATTTATTAGCCAAACTGCCGGGAATTTTCTGAACCGCATCAAAATTAAAAGTTACATTATCCAAATCAACCATTGGGATTTTATATAGCTTGGCCCTGGCTTCCAACAAATCATCCTCACTCACCAGCTTATTCAACCGCAAATAATCCTCCAACCCCAACCCCTTCAAAGCCGCCTGCATCCGAATCTGTTCAGCCTTGGCTTTATCTATCTTGCCTTCCTCTACCAAAACCGCTAAAACATCCATATTTGATTGATTGTTCGCCGGAGCATCTGCCATACTTCATCATAAAATTAAACCCATCCCAAGTCAAACCCAAACCCAACCTTCAGAAACAAAAACCACTGAAGCGGTTTTTAAATATACAATCATTCGAGTTTTCCACCGAAGGCGGATGTATCTCGCCGAAGGCGGAACCGCCTCTGGCGGGCGATATTCGATATTCGAGCTTCGGATTCGCCCTGAACCAGACTCTTAACCCTGCGTCGGAGACGGTTCGGGGCGAGTTTTGACATGTAGATTTGAGATTTGCGTTTTAATATTTGACATTTTTCATCCTATTTACCACTTTCCACCTCCGTCGTCAGCCTCTTAGCCTGCCATAAAACATTTATCAATACATGCTTGCTGTTGACATTCCCTTCCAGCGCCCGCAAACCAAACACCAAAACATCGTGCAATCCGACCTTGACTTTCCCAGGCACACCTTCATCTTCCAACAACTGCTCATCACACTCCCTTAAAAACTCTTTTATTTTCTCTTTCTCGGCCGCCGCTAATTTATAGGCCAAATCAATCAAGCTGGGGTAGGGCAGTTTTAAATGCTGCCGCAGCCATCTCCATCCTTTAGTCACGCCCCCGCCTGTCCCTCCAACATAAACCACCTCGGCCCTTGACTTAACCGTTCCCAACAAGCTCTCAAGTCTCTCAGTCTCCAATATTATGAACCGGCCGGTTAAAGGCTCCTCCAAGGTTTTAAGCAGGGCATTTTGAGCTGGGATGCTCAACAATCCGGCCTGATATATCACCCACACCTTCACCCCAGACGCCCCATGAGCCGACAATCCCAACTTCCCAATCTGCCCTCTAATTTCATCCATCACATTCTCACCCTTAAACTCGGCCATCGTCCAATAGGTCACGTCCGCCTTAGACACCTCGAATGGTTCAAAAATCGCCGCAACTAACCGATCCACCTTCGCCTTCCGCTCCTTAACGTCTCCACCAGTAACTATTATCGAAGCTAGCATAAATACAGTATACAATCCTGCTCTTATCCGCTCCATCCCCCACCCTCTAAGTTATGCCTCCCCCTTTCGTTCCCGGATTCTTTTATCTTTCTTTTTACTTATTACATGTTACTTATTACTTATCCCCGCGTTCCGGGAACGGTTTTTGCGGATTACACCCCCACCTTCTCCCGGTCTCCAACCTCTTAAGGATATATGCCTATCAAACCTCAGGTTACACCTTAAGGATTGACAGGAAATATCAACCATCCGAGGATGAAAACCGGCAGATTGTATCCCCACCCACTCATGATCCGGGGTCGAAAAGAGAGTTAATAATTTCCCCAAAATCGTTTTAAAATTAAAAACTTAGATTTTAGAATTGATTAAAAATTTCAAATTTCAAATTAAAAATTTATCCCCCGTCCCTTTATCCCCTCCATACCCTCTGCCTGCCCCTATAACT
>JAADGY010000046.1 GCA_013152165.1 bacterium | reverse complement strand
AAGCCGATGATTTGTTTTTGGTCTTTGGCAATGATTATAAAATCGGTTTTGCTTTTAATAATGTTGGCGATTACATGTTTTGGCCAAAAAGTGACAACCTCATCACTGACTTGGAATTCTTCTACTTCATTGCCAAGCTTTACAATTTCATCAATATCCTGCTTGGCGGCTTGGCTTATCGAGATCGCGGGTAAGGCTTTGCTGTTTTGGCGTTGATGCTTTTTTATCACTGTTTATTATAGCAACATTCTTTTAAACAAACCTTCTTGTTTAACCCCCTGATAATGTTTTAGTTCATCTAGTGCCGGCAAATAAATCACATTGTTTCATTGTGCATTATTTCCACTTTAGGAATGGGCGTCTGGCGATACATCGATTGTTTGTTGATTTTAAATGATTTTGAGCAGTTATGGTAAAATATTTTTTATGAGAGAAAGATTTGCGGCTGTAGGACAGGCATTCAAGGGAGCAGAGCAGAGAGCGAAGGGAGCTGCTGATAAAGCGGTGGGTTTATTGGTTGTTAGTTTATTAACAGGAATGTTGCTAGCTGGTTGTGGCGGTGGAGGTGTAGAGGGGAACGATGACGGGTCGATTCAATCGTCTAACACTCCTGTTCCCCCGGCGGCCTTAAGCACTGATTGGAGAGTTTGCGCAACAATTAGGAAGGGTGAGGGTGTTGTCCAGGCTCTTAAAAGGGTATCTGTTGAACATGGTGGAGGTGCTCCGCATGAATGGTCCAGCGGTTTAGAACAACGAATTGTGATAACGTATAAGGATGGTCGGAAAGAGGTTTACACATGGCCTAAGTTATTAGAGGAAAATCCACCTGTTCCTCAAGGAGCGAAAGTGTGTGATATTGCCAAATAATTATTACACTTTTGGGTGTGGTATCAGTTTATTTTTTGGGGTTGGTACTGATCCCAACCATATATAATATATCCCTGTGGAATTGTTTCGGTTCGGCCATAGCCTAACTTTCTTATTTTCACTCCGTTTGGGTTTAAAACCTGCCATCCATTACCACGCTTTTTAACATATATGGGTTCTAAAGCGGTGTGTAACACATCGTCGCTGCCCTGAGCACTTTCTCTTGGGAGGTTGCGGTAAAACTTAAAGTCTTTTTTAAAAACATGGGTTGTGCCTTCTGGCCTGTTTTCTGACTCTCGCATAGCATCCAATTTTGCCATCAAAGCTTTTTCTTCCTCTTCCCATTGTTTGACACTTTTAGCTACTGGTAGGTTATCTCCAGGTGATTGGCCAACCAAGTCCCCAGGGAACTGGCCATCAACTCCCGGCCTTGTTTCCCATTCTCCCTTGGATTGTTCATCGCCACTGTTATTGCCTTCCGGGTTGCCGGGGTTTGCCATGTTTTAGTATACCAATTTTTTATTTATTTCCATTAATGTCTTAATCAAAAACATCAAGCCGGGCTTGATTTACCCGACTTAATATAGATCTTAGGGATAGTATAGCTTGTATTGGGAGGAATATTGCATGCTAAAATTTAAATAAGATGAAATCGATTATTTCAGATCCTCATCAAGGGTTAATTAGGCAAATGGCGGCCAAATATAAAGTGCGGCGGCTGGCTCTGTTCGGCTCTGTATTAAAAAAGGGTTATAAGGGGGCTAATGATATTGATGTCTTGGTCGATTTTGAAGGTGGTGCGGATTTTGATAGATATTTTGGGTTATTAAAAGAATTAGAAACCGTTTTTGGCAAGAAGGTGGATTTGATAACTTACAAAGGTTTAAACAAGCATCTTAAACCCTATATTCAAAAAGACTCTGTGGTTATTTATGAAAAATCCTAAGGTTGTTGTTTTACATATTCTGGACGCGATTTACGCTATAGAAGAATATGTGAAGGGTTATGATAAGTCTAGATTCGAAAAAGATGCCAAAACTCAAGATGCTGTCATAAGAAGATTGGAGATTATTGGTGAAGCTTGTACCAAGTTAAGTGATAATTTCCAACAAGAGATTAAAGAAATTCCTTGGTCTAAAATAAAGGCGATGAGAAATGTCTTAATCCATGAATATTGGTCGGTTGATTTGGATTTAGTATGGGATGTGGTTAAGAATAAATTACCTGAGTTGAAAAAATATTTAAAGGCCTTCAATCAAAACTAACAAACCTTATCTTGGAAAACTCGGCTTGTGATTTTTTTATTCGCTAAGCAAGCTTTTGTTTAGGCCGACTGCCTTAAGCATGTCATCGCTGGCCGGCAGGATAAGTTCGATAAGGGCGGCCGAGGCGGACAGGCCCAAGGCGGCTTTTAAGCCGGTAATTATATGGCTGTTTTTGATTAAAAAAGCTTTGCGTTTTAGGAAAGCTAGAAGCTTTTGGGTCGCCATCAAAGATTGGCTGGTCATGGTGATGGATTCGGGGATAACAAAGTTACCGGTGGCTGGATCATAGGCAAACATTTTTTCAAATTGTTCTAGGGCTTGTTGAGCCTCGGCATTTAATCTTTCAACTTGGGGTTTGATTTGCTTCCAGGCTTTGCCGTCTTCCGTTTCGCCCCAAAAGCCAGCCGGCGGCTGGTAACCGCTGTCGGCAACAGCTTTTGTAACAGCAATAATTGAAACCAGGTTGTTTCTGATGTCTGTTGGTGTTTGGCCAAAGAAATTTTTAAAGTTTTCGTCGGCATCAATATCTATTTCTTGGATTATTTTATTAGTGTAATTATGAATTTCGCCCAGTAGGCGCCTGTTTTCTCGGGCTGTTTTTATTGGGCTTTTGGCTAGCAAATAAGAAACCAGGCCTCCGGCGGCCAGCTTTAAGAAACTTCTGCGAACGACTCTTTTGTTGGCTTCTATGGGGCTAAACCCGCTTGTTTGTTTATAGCCAAACTGGATGATTTCTTCATAAAAAGCAAAAGCTAGACCGATGGCAAGGTACAAACGCAGGGCTGATTGGGACATTTTTTGGGTATCAATGGTTTCTTGGCGAAAGCTGACAGGGTTGGGTAGAGAAAAATCAAAGCTGTCGCCGGATTGCTGGTATAAATAATTTAAATTCCGGCTTAAGTTTTTGACGGCGCCCAGCCAGGCATTTATTAAGTTATGATCCAGGCCCAAGGCTTTAAGTTGATGAGGCTCTTCCCAATCCCAAACGGTTTCTGTTTTAGCCACCCATGTGCAGTTTCTGCCGTCGCTGTCACATTCTTTTACTAACGTAGTTTCTTGGTGGGAACGGTAGTAATTATCGCGCCATGCGTCCTTCAGCTGTTCTAAGCTGTCAAACAATGGCTGAAAGCCGGCGATTAATTCCCTGATCTGGGCTATCCCTTCTAAAAAATCATCGGCGTTTTTGACTCTTTCTTTTGGGTGAGCTTGATAATAAACCAGTTTTTCCCTGCCCCAACGGGTGGCTAAAAAACCTAAAACAGCGGTAGTTAAGGTTTCGGTAGTGAACTCGGCTAGTGATGATGGTGTTGTTTCTGTGAGGCGCTTTTTTAGGCCGACAGCAAGATTGTGAAGCCAGGGATTTTCGCGGTTTGACGGCATTTTTTATTATATAACAAGAAATTGTTGGTCGATGAGCGGCTGGTTTGTGTTAGTGAATA
>JAADGY010000088.1 GCA_013152165.1 bacterium | reverse complement strand
ACTTGGAATTTTGCCCAGCATGCAAATGCTGGGCAACCCCGTACCGTCTCTGACGCAAAGTCGGAGTCTGGTTCAGGGTAAGTTTTGACATTTTTTTATCTTATTACCTATTACTTCTTACTTATTAGTTATTTTTCCTCCTTTTAATTTTTAAGTGTTTTAACATTTTAATTTCAAGACAGCAGGCTATATAATTAGAATGTGTTTGGCAATAAAATCACCGCTTGGTTTTTGGTTTTGTTTTGGTTGGCAGTAATCTTTTTTCTATCCACCCGTCCAGCCTTTGTTGTTTCATCCCAAACCACTCTGGATACGATAGCTCACATCATCGCCCACCTAACTGAATATGGGATTTTAGCCGTTTTTGTCTTTAACCTAATTTCCTTTTATATGACTTCCTTACTTAAAATCTCTGCCCTTGCCGGCGCCGCCTCGTTTCTATACGCTTTGTCCGACGAATGGCATCAATCATTTGTTCCCACTCGCCAAGCCTCCATTGCTGATTTAATAAGCGATGCGGTCGGCATAATTTTAGCTCTTTTTTTGATTTATTATCTTTTACCAAGTTTAAAAACCTCTCAAAATGACTAAACCTCGATTATTAATAACCGGCGGCACCGGCTATGTCGGCAGTTTCACCGCCCGGTATCTGCAGGATAAATACGACATCCTTATCATCGACAATTTAATTTACGGCCACAAGCAGGCCGTTCCCGGCCTTAAAGTTATCAAGCTTGATTTATCCGAGTATTCCCGGTTAGAGGCTGTCCTGGCCGATTATCAGCCCACAGCCATCATTCACTTCGCCGCCTACATTCAGGCCGGCGAATCAGTAAAAAACCCGGCCAAATATTTTGTTAACAACGTCGGCGGCAGTTTGAATCTTTTAAACGCTATGGCCTCCACCGGAGTTGATAAAATAGTCTTTTCTTCGTCAGCCGCGGTTTACGGCAACCCCCAAGTAATCCCCATCCCAGAAGACAGCCTGACCCAGCCGATAAATCCATACGGGGAGTCAAAATTAATGGTTGAGAAAATGATGGATTGGTATGCCAAAGCTTATGGTCTAAACTATATCTCTTTGCGCTACTTCAACGCCTGCGGGGCCGGCCCTGATGGCTTATTCGGCGAGGACCATCGGCCCGAAACCCACATAATCCCGCTTTTAATAAAAAGCGTTCTAGATAAAAAAACCTTTACCATCTTTGGCAACGACTACCAAACCAAAGACGGCACCTGCATCCGCGACTATATCCACGTACTGGATCTAGCCAGCGCCCACCAAGTGGCTTTGGAAGCTTTGTTTTCAGGCGCCCAAAATCAAATTTTTAACTGCGGCACCGGTTTTGGTTATTCTAATTTGGAAGTTGTTGGCGCTTTGGAAAAAATACTGGGCCGATCCATTAACTATCAATTCGGGCCCCGCCGGCCCGGCGATCCAGACGAATTGGTTGCCAAAGTCAACAAAATCGCCAAGCATCTAAACTGGCAAGCCAAGTATTCGGATATAAAAACCATTTTGTCATCAGCCTTGAAATGGCATCAAACCCACCCCAAAGGTTATGAATAGTTTAGGTAAATTTTGCTTGTCAAACCCAAATAATAAGCTAAAATGTAATGTATGAAGCTGGCAATAATCGGCACCGGATACGTTGGTTTAGTCACCTCGGCTGTCTTTGCTGATTTTGGCAACCAGGTGGTGGGAGTAGACATCGATGCTCAAAAAATCAAAACCTTAAAATCCGGCCAAACCCCCTTTTACGAACCTGGCTTGTCCGATCTTCTTATCCGCAATCAAAAAACCGGCCGGCTGGAGTTTACCACCGATTACGCCAAAGCTATTCCAGATGCCGATGTCATTTTTATCTGTGTCGGCACCCCCTCTGACAACCAGGGCCGGGCCAATCTGGAATATGTCTTTGCCGCCGCCCGATCATTGGCCCCGTTGTTAAAAAATAATGCAGTGGTGGTTATAAAAAGCACCGTTCCGCCCGGCACCCATTTAAAAGTCAAACAAATCATTGATAAAGTCTCTAAAAACCACTACTTTCTAGCCAGCACCCCCGAGTTTTTGCGCGAAGGCAGTGCCATCGAAGATACCCTCCATCCAGATCGAGTCGTCATCGGCGCCGATGATCGTTTTGCCAGAGAGACCCTGCTGGATCTGCACCGGCCGATAAACGGCAAGCGGATTTTAACCGACATTATATCGGCCCAATTGATCAAATACGCCGCCAACGCCTTTTTAGCCAGCAAAATTTCCTTTGCCAACGAAGTTGCCCGGTTGTGCGATGCCTACAGCGCTGATGTTATGCGGGTGATGGAAGGCATCGGCGAAGACAAGCGCATCGGCAAAGCCTTTTTGCACCCAGGCATCGGCTATGGAGGCAGCTGCTTCCCCAAAGACGTCAAAGCCGTTTTGGCTTTTGGCCGGGAAAAGCAGGTTAATTTAAACGTTATTAAAGGCGCCCACTTAACTAATCAAACCCAAGTTGACTATTTAATCAATAAGATTAAAGCAACCATCGGCTCCTTAAAGAAGGTTAGGGTAGGGGTGTTGGGATTGGCCTTCAAAGGCAATACCGATGATATTCGTGAATCAAGAGCCTTGATTTTAATTGAAAAATTAATCGCTGAAAAAGCCCTTGTCCATGCCTATGACCCAATGGCCGCTGATAACGTCAAAAAATTCTATCCTAACCTTGATATTAATTATCACCCAAGCTGGCAGGAAGTAGCCAATCAATCCCAAATTCTAATCATCGCCACTGACTGGAACGAATTTAAAGAATTGGATTTAAAACAGCTGTCTAGGATTTCAAAAATAAGATATATATTTGACGGCCGAAACATCCTTAACCCCGACAAAGTCAAACAGGCCGGATTTGAATACGTCGGCATCGGCAGATAATAAGAAAGAACCTTAAAACTTACCCCTTTTATGAGATATAGTAAGCAACCCAAGCTAAAACGATGTAAAATCCAAACCGCCCCAAAAATTTAGTTATAAGCATATTAAACCGAGGAGAGTGTTTATCAACAAGATCAAAACTTTTGTTAAAAACTATGCTGACCAACGGGAAATAAATCAACATCTGCGGATTATAGACGCTGGCCAGCCCGGCGATAAAGCTAGTCAAAAACTCAGCATAACCGATCCGGCGTTGTTGAACCAGCCTTTGCATGATCGAAGCAATTTGAAACTGAAAAACCAGTATGACGCTAGCATCCACGGGTGAAAATCGGACCGGCCAGACAGCATATAAAAAGACAGCGGTTATTAGAGCAAAAGCCATAAAACCAAAACCCAAAAGGCTGGCTAAGGGAAAATCTTGTGATTCTTTATATCGAATCAGGCCAGCAAAAATTAAAGCCCCGACGACATAAGACAGCTGGAACGTCTCAGGCGAGTAAATTTTTGCCAGATCAAAATGGCCGGCAATAAGGATGATAGAAAATAAAAGGAGGCTGGCATAAGCAATAACCATCGGCAGCGGATAAAACAAAAACGTTTTTTCGGAAACTGTTTGATTCAAGCTTAGAAAATAGGCCATTAAGCCATTTTAACAAACCAAGTTTTACAAGAAGAGCTTGTGATTTTGAATGGACAATTCCCAATCCCGCTTCTCTCAGAGAAT
>JAADGY010000028.1 GCA_013152165.1 bacterium | reverse complement strand
TAAGTTTTGAGATTTAACATGTAGATTTGACATTTAAGTTTTGACATTTTTTAGCTTTTGCCTTTTAACCTTTGCCCTTTGACTCATTTTCGTCTTGTTACCTATTACCTATTAGTTATTACTTATTTTTGACATTCAAAATTTAGATTTTAATATTAAGAATATTTGTATCTTGGAGCTTAGACTTTCTACCGCGCCTACCGCAACAGAGATGCTTTTGACTTTTCCACCCCCTTTATGTTATCTTTAATTCAAATGGCAACAGAGGAAAAAGTTCCAACCAAACTGTTTAAAGTGGATATTTCATACAAAACCTTCTTTTTTGCTTTGTTTTTAATTATTGCTCTAAAGTTTTTGGTTTCTATTTTCGACCTTTTAATCTTGGTCTATCTGGCTTTTTTGCTGGCCTTGGGCCTTGATCCTATTGTTTCTCTTTTGACCAGGCTTAAGCTTAGGCGCTCCATCGCTGTCTTTATCTCTTTTATCTTTACCTTTGCTCTTTTGATAGGCTTTTTTGTTTTAATTATTCCCCCCTTAATCGACCAAACCCAAAAACTGACCGCCTCCCTGCCTTATTTGCTCGGCGACATTCAAATTAGCCAAATAGATTATAAACAGTTCAGCTTTCTGATTGATCGGTTTTCTGATCTGCCCCTAAACGTTCTCAAAACCGTTATGGGGGTAGCCGGCAATTTAATCAACTTCTTTACCTTGATAGTCATGGCTTTTTACATATCTGTTGAAAAACCCTTCTTTCCCCGCTACATCGCCAGGACTTTTGGTAAAACTAAACTTTCCCAAAGCCTAATCAGCTTTTTGGAGTTAATCGACCAGCAGCTAACCCGCTGGTTGTTGGGCGAGCTGGTTTTGATGCTGTTTATCGGCACTCTAAGCTACATCGGCTTAATGATCCTAAACATTCCCTACGCTTTGCCGCTGGCGATGCTGGCCGGCTTGTTAGAAGTTGTCCCCAACCTGGGCCCGATAATTTCGGCTATCCCGCCGATCATCATCGGCATGACCATCTCGCCCATCACCGCTATCGGTGTGCTGGGTTGGTACTTTCTGGTCCAACAAGTGGAAAATAATCTCTTAGTTCCTAAAATCATCGGCCTTAGTGTTGGCCTGCATCCATTTTTAATTCTGTTTACTTTAATGATCGGCTTTAAGCTGGCCGGCGTCGGCGGTGCTTTGTTGGCTGTGCCTATTTTAGTTACATTAAAAGTTGGTTTACAAGTTTACTTATTACAAAGGAGGTAGTTTATGATCTTTAATCAAATCATTTCCGCATGGAGCGGATCATTACAAATGGCCTGGCAGGTCGTCTTTAATCAAATTTTATTGTTCCTGCCTAATTTATTAGCCGGTATCCTGGTTTTTTGGCTGGGTGCCATTTTGGCTAACTGGGTATATCAGCTGGTCAAAAAAACCCTTGATATGGTCCAGCTGGAAAAAATGGTCAACGGCTCGGGGTTAGGCCAGTTTCTTAAAAGAGCCGAGGTTAAAACCAGGTTTGACGAAATCATCGCCCTAATTGTTAAATGGCTGGTTTTGATCATTGTTCTTATTACCACCCTTAACATTCTTGGCTTATCCGGCATCTCCGGTCTTTTGGAAAGAGTTCTAAGCTTTATTCCCCGAGTTTTCTCGGCCGGTGTGGTTATCGCTATAGGTTTAGTTTTAGCCGGCATAATTGAAAGTTTGTTAAAGGGAGCTTTGATTCCGTTTGATATCAAACTGGGCCGTTTAATCGGCAAAATCGGAAGCTATCTGGTGGCGATCTTGGCCGTCATGGCCGCCTTTCAAGAGTTAGGCATCGCCCAGGATTTAATAAGAGCTATTTACATGGGTTTTATCCTCTCTTTTTCCCTAGCCGTTGGTTTAAGTATCGGCTTGGGTAGTAAAAATACCGTTGAAAAAATAATTAATCAATGGTATCAAAGCCTAAACCGAAAAACCAAAGCCTCCAAGCGTAAATAATCATAAATTCATAAACTTTAATGCTGGCTACCTTATTCGCTGCCACGCCGTTGGGTTTAACCTCGCAGCTGGTCACCGTTGAGGTTGACGTTTCATCCCGCGGCTTGTTTAAATTCACCATCGTCGGCCTGCCGACCAAAGCGGTTGATGAAGCCAAGGAAAGAGTCTTAACCGCCCTAAGAAACATCAATGCCCCCTTGCCCCGCCATAAAATAGTTATCAACCTGGCTCCAGCAGACATTCCCAAAGAAGGGCCAGTTTTCGACCTGGCTATTGCTGTCGGCATGCTGATCGCCACCGGCCAACTGCCCCCGATTGATTCCAAAACCCTGTTTCTTGGGGAGCTTTCCTTGGATGGCCAAGTCAGGCCGATAAAAGGCCTTCTGCCGGCTTTGCTGATGGCCAAAAAACAAAACATCAAACAAGTTTTTATTCCTAAAGATAATCAATCTGAAGCCAGCTTGATTAAAGATTTGACCATCTTTCCCATAAAACACCTTAAGGAATACATGTACCACGTCAACTCAATCAAAAAAATTACTCCCCTTAAACATCAGCCTCCTGAATCAACCTTGTCGCCCCTTGTTGATTTGGCTGATATCAAAGGCCAGATTTTGGCCAAGCGGGCCTTGGTCATCGCCGCCGCCGGCCGGCACAACCTTTTCTTTCAAGGCGAACCCGGCGCCGGCAAAACCATGCTGGCCAAAGCTCTAACCTCGATCCTGCCGGATCTTAGTTACCAAGAAGCCCTGGTTTTGACCCAAATTTATTCGGTAGCCGGCCTGTTAAGTTCAGACAAAGTCTTTATTAGCCAGCGGCCATTTCGATCTCCCCACCATACCATTTCCAGAGTTGGCATGATCGGCGGCGGCAGTTACCCCAAACCGGGGGAGGTTACCCTGGCTCATCTAGGCGTCCTTTTTGTCGACGAGGCCCCGGAAATGCCCCGATCAGTTTTAGAAGCCCTGCGCCAGCCGATCGAAGACAGGCAGGTCACCATCACCAGGGCCCAAAGGACCATCACTTACCCGGCTGATTTCATGCTGGTTTTGGCCGCCAACCCTTGTCCCTGCGGTTATTACGGCTCTTTAATCAAAACCTGCACATGCACTCCTTATCAAATCCACCGCTATCAACACAAGCTCTCTGGCCCCCTGCTTGATCGGATCGATTTATACACCTACGTTAAAGCTGTCAAACTAACCGATCTGGCCAATCACAAACCCTCGTCTTTTACCTCAGACAAAATCCGGCAGATTGTCATCAAAGCCCGCCAAAGGCAACTGGCCCGGTTTGACAATAATCCATTCAAAGCCAACGCTCATTTGACTCCTAAGCAAATCCAAAAGCTTAAATTAATCTCGCCCAAAGCCACAGAAATTCTTCACCAAGCTGTCCGCCGCTATCATTTATCAGCCCGGGCTTTTTACAAAACGCAAAAAGTAGCGGTTACCATCGCCGACCTTGAACAAGCTGATCAAGTTATGCCCCAGCACATGGTCGAAGCTTTGCAATACCGCTATCGCCCGCCGGACCATTAAAGCCTATAACCCATTGCTTCATTAGATCCCACTACACCACTATACATTGGCGTAGTATTAGTTCCCCCTCTCACTGTCAAACTCCCCCACTCACAAGACTAAACTTCCCGCTCTTTCCACCCCCCAAACTCCCGAGGTT
>JAADGY010000044.1 GCA_013152165.1 bacterium | reverse complement strand
TCAAAACAACCACATAACCCCAAAAATATGCAATACAACAGAACTACTTGGTTTATTCAACAACAACAAAAATCAATTAAAAAAATATATAACCAATCAAGCTGATTACCAGAGAGAACTACACAAAATCAAAAAGCTTATAGAGTAAACACTTCCCGGAAGTCTTCCCTGTAGACTTCCGGGAAGTGTTTAAATGGGATTGTGATAAACTAAACCCATGAAAAAATCACTAGGAATGGTAATAATTCGTTACGGATCAGGAAAGGAAATACTGCCGCTTGTAAAACAGTTAGACAAACTTATTCAATCTACTTCCCAACTTTTACTCTCTCTTTACATCGTCAACAACGGCCCAGGAGATTTCAGCCTTAAATACCGATCAAGCTCACCCAATTTTTCTTATCAAATCATTGGCGATCCTTACAACCGCGGCTTTGCCGCCGGCATAAATCTGGGCCTGGAAACAGCCTATAAACAAAGCTTTGATTACTACATCATCGCCAACACCGACATCATTATCGATCAACCAGAGTTTTTCGACAAACTTCTAAAGCCTTTTGATAACGACAAAAACATCGGCCTTATCTCGCCAAAAATCTACTTTGCTCCCGGCTATGAATTCCATAAAAACAGATATACTCAAGACCAACAGGGTAAAGTTATCTGGTATGCCGGCGGCGTTATCGACTGGCAAAATGTTTATGCTTTCCACAAAGGCGTCGATCAAATTGACACCGGCCAGTTTGACAAACTCCAGCCCACTGGCTTCGCCACCGGTTGCTTTATGGCCTTAACCAAAAAGGCGCTTACTCAAACCAGGGGCTTTGACGCCAGATATTTCCTCTACTTTGAAGATAATGATCTATCCCAGCGGGTTAAAAAAGCCGGCCTTAAAGTTGTTTACAATCCCCAAGCTTACCTCTACCACAAAAACGCTCAATCAACCAAAGGCCCCGGCTCCTCCTTGCATTTTTACTACCAAGAAAGAAACCGACTCATCTTTGGTTTCACCTATGCACCGGCAAAAACCAAACTAGCCCTTATTAAAAACGTCGTCCTGCCCTACCTTTTTGCCAACAAAAAACGTAAAATAGTAGTTGACGCTATTGATTTATTAACCAAACAACCAGCCTATGCCAAAATTGCCGATTAGCATCCTTATCTTAACCAAAAACTCCCAGCAATTCATCAAAACCGCCCTCATTTCTGCTTCCTTCGCTGACGAGATCATTATCCTAGATGATGGCTCTACCGACAACACTCTTGCAATTGCCTCTCGCTATACAAACAAAATCATTAAATATCAAAAAAACGACAACGACTTCAGCCTTAAGCGCAACCTTCTTAAGGACCAAGCCTCCCATCCCTGGCTCTTTTACTTAGACGCTGACGAGCGCATCTCCCAGCAGCTTAAAAACGAAATTGAAAAGGTTGTAAACGCAAACAAACCCGGCGTTTATCAGATTAATCGCCTAAATATTTTCTGGGGAAAACCTTTTTTCTACGGCGGCTGGTCTCCCAGCTGGGTTATCCGCTTTTTTCACAAAGACTGCCTCATCAAGTGGCAGGGCCAACTCCACGAACAACCAGCCTATAAAGGCCAGCTTCAATCTCTCAGCCAACCCTTGATTCACTTATCTCACAGCGACCTTAAAAAAAGCTTGGAAAATACTCTGGCCTGGTCATGGATCGAAGCTGGGCTTTTTGTTAAAGCCAATCACCGCCCTGTCAAGTGGTACCACTTTTTCAGCGCTCCATTAAAGGAATTTATTTTCCGCTTCATCAAAAGACAAGGCTATCGCGACGGCCTTGAAGGCCTGTTAGACAGCATTATGCAGGCTATCTCTAAATTTATTACTTACGAACGCCTTTGGGAGCTCCAAAACGGCAAACTTGAAACAAAATACAACCTTATCGACCAAAAGTTAAAAACTAACAACTTTGATTTTAACTCTATCAAACATAAATAAACTCCCATGAAAAAAGCTGCTTTTTTTTCTCCTTATTTGGACACGCTCGGAGGTGGAGAGCGATATTTCTTTTCGGTCATTAAATGGGCCTGTCAACAAGGCGCCGATGTTGATCTTTTTTGGCCAAAACAAGACATTGTCCACCAAGCTAATCAACGATTTGGTTTGCAACTCAATCCTAAAAAAATCACCACCTCGGCTCCCGCCTACGCCCTCTTAACTCAAGGCTCTTTTTGGGAAAGAATCGGCATCTTTGATGGTTATGATTTCGTTTTTTTCATCTCTGACGGCAGTTTGCCCTTTCTTTATCCCAAAAGCCTCAACCTGGTTCACTTTCAAGTGCCTCTAACCAAAATTAAAAAGGGTATTTCTTGGTTTCTTAAAAAGAATCGAATCCACTATTTTGTCTATAACTCCCGCTTCACTCAAGCCATCATCCAACCCCAGCTTGGCAGTCCCCAATCAATCATCATTTACCCGCCGGTCGATACTCTATCATTTCACGCAAAATCCGTGAAAAAAGAAAAACTAATCTTGGCAGTCGGCCGCTTCGACCAAACCATGCAGGCCAAGCGCCATGACATCCTCATCTCCACCTTTAAACAAATTTCACACAAAATTCCACAGTGGAAGCTTATCTTGGCTGGAGGCACTACCAATGAAAAAACCTGGGTTAATCCGCTTAAAAAGCAAGCTCAAGGTTATCCAATCGAATTTATAACAAATCCTTCTTGGCAAGAATTAAGAAATCTTTATTTATCCGCCCCCGTTTTCTGGCACGCTGCCGGCTTTGGCATCGACCCCATCAAACACCCGGAAAAGATGGAACATTTTGGCATCACCGCAGTTGAGGCCTTGGCCGCCGGCTGCATTCCAATCGTCTACAACGGCGGCGGCTTGCCGGAAATTATCCACAATAAACAAAACGGCTTTTTATTCTCGACCCAACAACAACTTGCTGATCTGACCTTATCAATCATTAACCGGCAAACAACTTTTGATCTCCCAACCTTAATTCGATCTGCTGACCGATTCGACCAAGCTAACTTTTATGCAAGTTTAGACAACCTCTATGAAAAACATCACAAATAACAAAAAGCTTATTATTCTTATCTGTATCGGCCTTCTCCTCAAACTGCTTGTCTCATTTTTCACCTACCACCCCGATACTCAAGCTCTCCAGATGACCGCCACCATCATCAACCAAAACAATCTCTGGCTTAAAATGTATGATTACATCCCCCAACTCCCCCACAACAACCCCATTTTCGCTCATTATGGCCCGCAGGTAATGAACTATCCGCCAGCCGCCTACTGGCTTCAAGCTATCTGGTACAAAATCTCATCCTTTGCTGTATCGGATCAAGTTAACCAGCAGTTCATAAACGGCCAGGCGCCGATCGGTAACTTAAGTTTTAACTTTTTACTGCTTGTTTTCAAGCTCAAGTATCTTCTTTTCGACGCCGCCATTGCTTATCTAATCTATCTTATCACCCAGAAAAAAAGCTTTTATGCTTTAATCTGGTGGTTAAACCCATTAACTTTATACGCCGCCTACATGATCGGTCAGTTTGGCATCGTGCCTTTGTTTTTCAGCCTCCTGGCTTATTATCTAGCCACCACTAAACACAAATACCTTCAAGCCGCCTTTTGGCTGGGAGTAGGGGGAGCTTTCAAAATCTTTCCCCTTCTATTCTTGCCGTTTTTGATAACCAAGCTTAAAACCACCAAAACACAA
>JAADGY010000066.1:3869-5427 GCA_013152165.1 bacterium | reverse complement strand
CCTCGGAAAGGTGGAAAAAACAAGACAAAAAAAGAAAAAGAAAAAAAGGAAGGGACAAAAAAGATATTTATCTTCCCTGATAAGTAAAAAAGCCAACAGAGACGGCACTATCACACTCTAGAGTACGATAGTATCTTCCCTGTTGGGGTAGTAGTCTTTTAGAGATGGCACTATCACACTCTAGAGTGTGATAGTGTTAACATGCTAAAACGTTTTCTAGGCCGTGTTCCTGCCTGCTTTTCAGATCCCGGATCTGTTCCTGCCCCCATTAACGATCCCGGATCGTCATACATGCCGATCCGGGATCGAAGAAAAACACCCAACCCATCCCCCTCAACCCCGGGGGAAGCCCTCCGCAAAGCCTTCGGGCAACCCCCGGGGTTCTTTTAGGTTAGGTTTGCAATTGAAAATTGGCTAATTGGAATTTCATTGAAAATTGAGCGTTGGAAATTGAAAATTTTATCCCTGCCCCTTTTATCTTTAGGCTTTATGAACTTTATGAACTTTCTAATCAATCCGCTTTTGCCTTTTGACCTTTGCCCTTTGACTTATTTTTATCTTATTACCTATTACTTATTAGTTATTTTGCCCTTTGCTCTTTGAACTTATATAATACGTCTATGCCTAAGAAATTCTTTATCTTTACCTTTGGCTGCCAAATGAACAAAGCCGACAGCCAGCGAGTCGCCGGCGCTTATCTGGCCCGCGGCTGGCAGGAGGCCCCGAACCCCCAAGAAGCCGACGACATCATCATCAACACTTGCTCGGTCCGCCAAACCGCCGAAGACAGGGTTGACGGCCTTTTGCAAAAACTTAAAAAACTGCCTAAAAACCCAAAACTGATTCTAACCGGCTGTATGCTTTACCATGACGAAGCCGTCCTTCGCAAAAAACTGCCGACCGTTGATCAGTTTTTGCCGATGGATGAGGTTGGCTTCAACCATCCTCCTTTAAGGAAAGATAAAACTCATGCCTGGGTGCCGATCTCAACCGGCTGCAACAGTTTCTGCACCTACTGCGTTGTCCCCTTTGCCCGCGGCCCCGAAAAATCCCGGCCAATAGATGACATTATCCGCGAAGTCGAGGAATTAATCGACAAAGGCTACACTCACATTACTCTGCTTGGCCAAAACGTCAACAGTTACGGCTTG
Source organism: bacterium (assembly GCA_013152165.1). Classification (GTDB taxonomy): domain Bacteria; phylum Patescibacteriota; class Microgenomatia; order JAADGY01; family JAADGY01; genus JAADGY01. The sequence goes on along the minus strand of JAADGY010000066.1, from coordinate 4,276 downwards.
GAAAAAGTCAACATCGGCAAACGCAAAATCAGCCGCTTAGGCCATAAAATGCCCACCTTTTCAGACAGTTATAAATCATATAAGACCAAACCGCCGTTTGTTGTTTTACTGGAAAGGTTGGTTAAATATAAAAAATTAACCAAAATTACCTTTCTAACCTCTAATCCCTGGGATTTTTATGATGAATTAATTGATCTGATCGCCAAACATCCAGTCATTGATCGGTTTTTGCACATTCCGGTTCAATCCGGCAGCAACCGCATTTTAAAATTAATGAACCGCTGGTACACCGCTGAACACTACCTGGAACTAATCAATAAAATCAAAGCCAAAGTTCCCGACGCCCAAATCGGCACCGACATTATTGTTGGCTTTCCTACCGAAACCGAAGCCGACTTCCAAGCCAC
>JAADGY010000066.1:0-3791 GCA_013152165.1 bacterium | reverse complement strand
GCCGACGACGTGCCCTACGCTGTTAAAAAACGCCGGTTTCACATTTTGGACCAACTAATCAATAAAAAATGATCCCAACAAGCAAGATAAACCAACTTCTCAAAACTCACCAGCCAGCCTTTGTTAACATCTTGGGTCCAACCGCCTCCGGCAAAACCGATCTTGCCTTTCAACTGGCTGAAGCCAAGCCATTCGACCTAATCTCGGTTGATAGCCGGCAGGTTTACCAACAGATGGACATCGTTACCGGCAAAGACATTCCGCCTGACTTCAAATTTCACCCCAACAAGCTTTTAAGCTATTACCTTGCTCCCGCCGGCTTTAAGTTATACGCCACCAGCCTTGTTCCCCCTGATGAAACCTTTAGTTTTGGCACCTTTTTGCGCTTGACCGCTGATTTAGTTGATCAAATCGCCGCCGCCGGCCGTCAAATCATCTTTGTCGGCGGCACTATCCATTGGTTTTATCGTTTTTTAACCCTATCTTTTGATCAAGTTTTTACCCCCACCAACCCAAAATGGCGCCAAAAAGCCAAAACCCTGCCACTTAAAGACCTTCAAAACCTGCTGGCTGCCACCTTTCCTAAACAAGTTGAAAGCATTAATCCATCGGACTGGCAAAACCCCCGCCGACTGATTAGGTTGTATGAAAGGTTTCAATTCACCCCCGCCGCCAAGGATAAAAAGATTATTAAAAAATTAAAAGCCTTTTTTAGTCAAAAAAACTTGACCATTATCCTAAACCCGCCCACCAGCATCCTCCGCCAACGCATTCACCAGAGGATTCTTAAAAGAATAGACCAAGGCGCCCTACCGGAAACCCAAAAGCTTATTGACGCCTACCCAGCCGGCCTGCCGGCCTTTGACACCCCCGGCTACCGTCAGATAATTGATTTTTTACAAAACAGAATCGATTATGACCAAATGTTAAAAACTTGGTTTCAAGCCGAGCTGAAATTAGTCAGGCAGCAAAAACAATGGATAACCTCTCTTAAAAAGCGCCTGCCGCCCCAGCATTTTTTAGAAATCACAAAAACGGGTTGACCTCTCTCATATAAAAGATTCTAAACACTTTGTTGGTGAAGACATTAAGCTTGACAATCTGCATAATCACATCCGGAGCCGGTGAAAAAACATAAGCCCCAGCCTTGTCCCGCAAGGACGATCTAATATCCATACCCCCCATAGCAATAAAACTGCCTTTTAAATTCAAGCTTTCCGGCTCGAACTTGAAATCGCTGTCAGTTATAATGATCCCGGTTAACTGGCTAACCCCGGGTTTAATTTTAACCTGCCCCTTGACCAGAAAGAAGCCGAAGTTGTTAGTGCTTAAATTTTCGGATACTTCTAAATCACCTTGAACCAAGATAACCAAAGATTTTAACTGGGAATAAGCTCTATCCACTTTTAAGTTGGATCGAACCTTAACAACACCCTCAGTGACATTAGCCAAACTGGCCGCCGCTACCACATCAGAAATGCTGTACCCTCCTGGATCAGCCGGGTTTGGACCAAGCTCTATATCGCTGGCTAAAAACTGATCGAACACGCTCCAGCTGTAACTGTGGCTTCTAAGCCGATTTTCATAGTTACCCTCTTCAAACACCTCCCCATTTTCATACACCGGCGGGTAGGGCTGATTGTTTGGCAGGTTGTAGCTAATAAAAACCTTGGCTTGATCATTGATAAGTTTAGTTGTGCTTATAGCGCTGCCGGCAAAGTTGCTGCCGCTGTAGCCTTCAGCATCGACAAGCTCCAAACTAAAGGGCGGTGTCGGCATCGGAGTTGGAGTCATCGTCGGCGCCCCTTGATCATTGCCCGGCAGGCACCTGAAATTATCAGATGATAATAATTGATTTTTTCCACCCGTCACGTTATACAGCCGATAAATCGTTGATTTGTTTTCTTGTGTTCTGCCGGCAACAGGTTGTTTGTTGATAATCGGACTCCAGCTGCTGCAGTCATTGTTTCCCGGTGCACACCAAGTAATCTCGCCTTCGCTTCGGCCGTCATTGTTTGTATGTTCATAAGTCACCCGAGCCTGCTTAACCGCCTGGTTCCATTCGAAAAAGACATCATAACTGCACCGGTTGCCCTGGGCTCTATCCTCTTTCGGATTAACATAAATCCGACCGGCGGGTGATACTTCTTTTGGTCTGGCGTGGCAAACAAAAGAAGCTTGATCTAGCAAATCTGAACCATTATACAATCTAAACTTCGTTGTCTTACCCTCCCTGGTCCAACCAATAACTGGCGACTGCCAGCGGCTGCAATCTCTTTGCCAACCCTTTAAACACCAAGTAACCTCCCCCCTGCCTAGCGGTTGATAAGTTATTTTAGGCAGTGTAACCGCTTTATTCCAATCAAACATCACCTCGTATCGACACCACCAACTATCACCCCGCTGATTGTTGGGATCGGACTCAGAAGGAAAAGTATCGATAAAACCCCGGGGCACAAGCAAACTAGAAGTAGGGGATGGGGAAGGAGAAATCGGTATTGTTGGTCTCGGGGTCAAAGTTGGAGTCAGGGTTGGAGTTGGGGATCTAGTCGGCGGTCGTGGGCTTTCACCCCCGCCTCCGCCACACTTACACACATTGCTGCAGCTAATATAAGCTGTCGGTTCGCAACCAAAGCCTACAGTTTGCGCCACCCCAGCCACTGGCCTGCCTTTATTATCAAAGCACCCGCTTTTGCTTGGACTACAATCTTGATAACATGAGACTGTATAACTTTGGCCTCCACAAATAAGGGAAGTAGTGCAACCGTTTTGATCACAGCTAGCTGCTTGGACAGATGTAAGCCCAACCCCACTCCAATTGAGCATTACAAAACCCCCAAGTACAAGACTGCAAAGAATCAATAACCTTGTTTTTATTTTTTGATTTGCCTCTATAAATATTCGCAACTCCTTTAGCATCTTCAAAAAAACCTCAACCTTTTTGGTCCCTTTCAAAACTAGCTTATTCACCATTGCCTTTTATCAACACTTTTATTAACTCATTGCCTTGTCTAGTAGCAGTCAATTTTACATACATACCCTGATTTAAAACCTTTAATCCCTGAAGGCCCTGCCATGCCTTTTTGGTTTTGGTTTGCTGATTTATGGTTACTACTTTAGTAGTCGGAGTAAAAGAAAAACTCAATTTTCGTTTATCAATCTCTACCTCAATCACTCCCTGTTTGTGATCAATCTTAATTACTCTAGCCCAGTCGTTCAAGATAATATAATGTGAACTGGTTTGTATCTTTTCAAACTCTGCCCCTTCCTTTTTGGATTCAATAAAAGCCAGCTTCTCATCAGGCCTTTTTCCGATAGACTTGGCTTTGTTATCATTTTTTTGTCCCCCAACCTTTTTCCCAGGCGGCCTGTAATAAATTATCGCTGATAACACCAGCAATATCACCGCCCAAAAAGTCAAAAAGAAAAACAAAAAAGTATTAATCGTAGTTTGTCGTTGTATTTTATTGATCATCTATAAATCATTTTAAACAACTTATACCCATAAATCAATTTAGGCAAAAACAGGCAGGCAGCACTGGCCAGCTCAAGCTTAACTCTTATTGACTTGCCCTCTAGATAATCCTCCGCGTTAAATGACTCAACAGCGCTTTCCGACCTTAAAACCAGACCAACCCCCCAACCCTTACTACACCACTATATAGTGGTGTAGTCTTTGTTTTTCTGCTTCCCTCTCTTTTTTTTCTCCCTTAAGTTTCGCCACTCACAGAAGCCAACTTCCACTCTCCACTGCCCAAACTCCCGAGGTTGTATAGGAATATTCAACCTCC
>JAADGY010000080.1 GCA_013152165.1 bacterium | reverse complement strand
TCCCAATCTCACCCTGTACCAGACTCCGACTTTGCGTCGGAGACGGTACGGGGTTGCCCAGCATTTGCATGCTGGGCAAAATTCCAATTAGCCAATTTTCAAACCTAACCCAAAAAACCATGAGGGTTATCTCACCTAAATAAAACCCCGGGGGTTGCAAGAATAATTAAAAGTTCAAAGTGCAAAATTAAAAGTTACAAACCTAATCTAAAAGAACTTCCGGGGGTTGCCTTTAGGCTTCCCCCGGAAGTTAAGGAGAATAGCACAACCCAGAAACCACTCCCGGAGTGTGATTTGTTCACTCCTTGGAAGTGAAAAGAATATCTTTTATTGGGTGGCGGTAGAGGGGTTCGTTGAGGCGTTTTTGGTCCAGAAAGTGGGCGATAAGACCGGTTGATCTAGCTAGAACAAAGAAGGCATTGAAGAACTCAGACTGGATAAGTTTTTGGATTTTTTGGGGGCCAAGTTTTTCTTTTTGGGTTAGAAAGTCAATCAGGCCAACAGCGATGGCGCCGTCAACGTTTAAGATAAGGTTTGGTTTTTTTTGGGCAGTGATGTCTTGAACCTGCAGGGCAAAATCAGTAAGCGGGTGTTTTTTTAGCTTTTTGATGTTTTTAAGAATAAGCTTGACTCGAGGGTCAGGAATATCGATGCGGTATTTACGATGGCCGATGCCAGGAATAAGAAGATTTTGTTTTTTCATTTGGTTGACAAAATCAATGGCTGAGAGATGGTCAAGGAAAGCTTGGTAAAAAAACCGGGCGGCTTGGTTGGTGGCGCCGCCGAAGCGGGAGCCGATGGTTAAGAGTCCGGAAGCAAGGGATGAAACCAAGTCTTTGCCAGCGCGGGCGGCGACGATGGTGTTGTGAGCGCCGGCGACGGCCGGCCCATGATCTAGGGTGAGCTTGATGATTAATTCAATAAAGTCAGCGGTGTCCGGTGATTTTAAAGGCCGGCCTAAAAACAGCGAACCGATAAGAAAACCTAAAGAGTGTGCCGGCAGATCGGTGATTTTTTTGCCCAAAATCAGGGTTTGGTCCTGATTTTCAGCGGTGATGGTGGTAGTAAAATGAGTGGGTTGGCGATGGCGGTAAGCATCCGGCATTTGAGTTATTTTAACAGGTTTGGTAGGCAGATGTCTTTTAATAAGAGAAATAAAATCATCCCAGCTGTGCGAGACTGTAAAGCCGGCTTGTTGCAAGGCTTGGCGTTTGGCGGCGGCGGATTCTTGTTTATTGCCGGCTTTGGCTTTAGCGTGGCCGAATTGAGGCGGAGTTGGAAATAGGTCAGAAACGGTGCCGGCGATATGAATAATGGCAGGCTTGGTAATGGTGCCGTTTTGCCGAGCTTTGACTAGTTGATATTCGTCTTGGCCGCCAAGTTCACCATAGTAGATGATGTGGGAGGTGTTTGTGTCCTGCTCGGCGATTAAGAAGGCATCAAGCGGCGAGGTGAAGGGAAACCGGTCGCCCCCCAAAGCTAGACCAAAGCTTAAGCCTTTTTGATGATGGTAAAGCAGATTAATCATTTCGTTGGTCATGCCGCCGGAGCAGGAAATAACTGCGGTTGAGCCGCCGACTATATGGGTCAGTCGGTGGATTTGAGGCGGCATGGTGCCGCCGATGGGGCCGAGCTTGAGGCGGTCTTGATAGAGAAAGCCAACACTAGAGGGTCCTAGCCCCAAAATATTTTTGGCTTTAAGAGCTTGAAGCAGGCGCAGGGAGTTTCTTTCGGTAATGCCCTCGGCGAAGATGACAACGGTTTTTAGATTGGGCAGGAGATTGACGGCTTCCAAGGTAGTTTGGGGAGCGGTACGGGCCGAGGTCAGGTTAAGCAGGTGATAAGGTTGGGTTTTGTCGGGCAAGTCGGCGATGGATGAGTAAAAGGGGATAAGAATTTCTTTGTCTTGGTAAAAGAATTTACCAAAAGCAGAGCGGCTGGAGATGATGGCTTTGATGGATGGGGGGGTTTTTAACATGGCATCAAAATCAAGAACAGACTGGATGATATTAGGATGATAACCCAGGCAAAGGATGGAGGTGTTGTTGGTGAGCGTGTTTAGATTGATAGCCATTTGGTTGCTTGTTTAACTGGATAAGTCAAAGGATAATCATCGTTGACGACAAGATGTTGAATGCCGGCCTTTTTAAGGAATTTTTTAAGAGATGCAAGGCCTTTTTGCTGGTTAGGGCCGCCCCGGCGGACGAAGATCTTAACTTTAGGAGATGACAAAGAATGTTTAACTTGGTCGATGGCGGCGATGATGCCCTTGAAAGTTTGGTAGATATCGGTAAAGTTGGCGACTCCGCCGGCGATGATGAGAGCCTGTTTTTGATTAGTTTTTTTAAGATTGTTTATTAAAAGAGAGAGGATTTGTTGTGTGTAAAGGTAGGTGTCCTCGGTAGAAGGATTGCCGGAGTATTCGCCGTAATTGCTAAGTTTTTGGCCCCAGCCAAGATCGGCGACTTCGTCGGCTAAAACCAATGAAGCGCCGCCGCCAGATAAAAGCATCCAGATTTGGCCGCTGGGGTTTAGAACATTTAGTTTTAAAGAAGCCGGAGTTTGTTGATTAAGTTTGGCGACGGCTTGTTCATATGAGGTGGTATAAAAACCGGGAGGCTGGGGCCAAGTAGTTAGATTCCAGACGGATTGCTGTTGAAAATAGGCATCGGAATCAAGCTCGGCCACTGTGTCGATGATGGCCGGCGGGTTAAATGATATGGGGTTTATTTCTAAAAAGGCAAAGTCAAGCTGGTCGAAAGCGCGAATAATGTTTTTAATAAGGATAAGGTCTTTTTGGGCAAGGTGAGTTTTAAGCGGAGAAAGCGGGAGGGAGGCGGTGTGCAGCGGATAGGGGAGAGTGATTTGAATGGAATCGTTTAGGCGGCCTTCGATGTTGGTGCCGCCTTGGGAGTGAAAGATAAGCTTAAGGCCCGACCGCTCCCGGGACAAAGATAGGTAATATTCGGTTTGGTGGGCAATGACGGGCTCGATAAGAAAATAGCGGTATTGATGTTTGCGGTGAATATGCTTAGCCCAAGCGGCGGCTTGGTCAAAGGTGAGGTTGAGTTTTAGAAGGCCCTGGTTGGCCCGGTTGCCGATAAGTTGGTCAACTTTAACAACTAGTTTGGCGGCTTTAGGGAAAGGATTTTTAGGGAGAGGCTTTAAAATATCCAAATGCAGGCCGTGATAGGAAATTTTTAGATAGGTGGACAGGATTTTTTTAGCATCGTATTCAAGAATGGGTGATCTGGCCATGAGTACATTATATAAGCTAAAAGTTAAACCCTGAACCAGAACAAAGTACGGTTCAGGGTTGCCCCGAACTGACACTACGTTCTAGTTCGGGGCAAAGTGCATAAAGATGAAAGGGACAGAGAAGATAGAGGGGATAAAGGGACGGGAAATAAGTTAAAAGTTCAAAGTGCAAAGTTAAAAGTGAAAAAAGGTCGAAAGTCAAAAGTCAAAGGGTAAGAGCTAAAGAATGTCAAAACTCAAATGTTCAATGTCAAAACTACATGTCAAATCTTAAATCTACCCGCCTCGCGTCAACGCGAGGCGGGTACATTCGAAATCCTAAATAACAAATACTAAACTTTCACCTGCGGTGGCGGAGAAATTGGGAGAGAGGTAAAAGCAGGTTTCCATAGAGGTTGGAAACCGAGAGAGGACGAAGGCAATGATTCTTAGAGCCTTTCCCGGAACGCAGAAGTAACTAATAACTAATATGTAATAAGTAATAAGATAGCAAAATGTCAAAGGGCAAATGTCAAAGGGCAAAAGCGAAAGAATGTCAAATGTCAAATCTTAAAC
>JAADGY010000010.1 GCA_013152165.1 bacterium | reverse complement strand
TAAGACAACCTTGGTATTGAGCCGATTTTTTATGGGGTTGAGGGGTGGGGATAATGGACATTTTGTGTGGGATTTTTGCTTAAACTAGGCGGATGCAGCGGAAAAGAAGTGGGTTTTTAAAAGACAAGGGATCTTTTTGGGAAGGGTGGGGGGTTATTTGTTGACAATAAACTCAACTACGTCGCCGTCTTGGATAAGGTAGTTTTTGCCTTCAAATCTGATTTTGCCGTGCTGTTTGGCTTTGGCCCAGCCTTCAAATTTAACAAAATCAGGAAACGGGATGATTTTGGCCTTGATAAAGTTTTGCTGGAAGTCAGAATGGATAACACCGGCGGCTTGGACGGCCGGAGTTCTGATTTTTATAGACCAGGCCCTGACTTCTTTTATACCGGCGGTGAAAAAAGAAATAAGGCCAAGTTTTTGATAAGTTAGCTGGATGAGCTTATCAACGGATGAAACTGATTGGTTAAGAAGGTTGAGGTAATCCAGTTTTTCCTGCTTGCTAAGGCCGATGAGTTCCTGCTCTGTTTTTAAACAAGCGAAAAGAGCGGGGTGTGGGTTGGCAGCTTTTTGAAGCTGGGAAAGAAGGTCTGTATTGGACAGCTGGGATTCGGAGAGATTAAACAAATAAATAACCGGTTTGGCGGAAAGAAGGAAAAAATCCCTGATAAGGGGTTTTTCTTTATCGGAAAAGCCGGCCAGGTCAAGGGTGGCGGAGCCGGAAAGCCGGCGAATTAGTTTTAAGATGAGCTGTTTTTTGGTTTGGGAGTCAGGGTCATGCCTTTTTTTAATTTTAGCGAGGCTTTTTTCTAAGCTGTCGATGTCTTTTAGGGCCAGCTCGGTGTGGATGGCAAGGATGTCCTCGGTTGGGTTTTGGCCGACGCGGACAACGGTGGAGTCCTCAAAGACGCGGACAACATGAATGACAACATCAACCTGGCGGATGTGTGATAAAAAAGTATTTCCCAGACCTTCGCCCTTATGGGCTCCCTTGACTAATCCAGCGATATCGGTGATATGGATGGCGGCAGGGACTTTCGGAGGGTTGGCGCCGGTTTCTTTTTGAATAATGCGGGCTAGGTCTGTCAGCCTGCTGTCGGGGACGGGGACGACGCCGGTGTTGGGGTCGATGGTGGTAAAGGGGAAGTTGCTGGACTGGGCCTGGATTTTGTCTAAAAGGATGTTAAACAAGGTGGATTTGCCAACATTTGGAAGGCCGATGATGCCGGCGGTAAGACTAGACATAATTTATAGGCAGAAGTTAGGGGTTTGATATTATTTGGCTTCCTCTTTAGGTTTAGCGTCAGGCGAGTCTGGGGTTTGTTCGGCGGTGTCTGGAGCGGCCTCTTCGGTTGGGGTTTCCTCGACGGCCTCTTCTTCAACCTCTTCCTTGGCTTTTTCAATGATGACGATGGTTTCTTCAGGATCAACGTCGGTGAAAGAGATAGCTTCTTTGATTTTTAAGTCTTTTACCCTAATATCTTGGCCTTCCTCGGTTAGGTGGCTAATGTCAACAGGGATTGATTCAGGGATTTCAGTTGGCAGGGCGGAAACTTCGATTTCATGGAGGACTTGGACGATGTTGTAACCTTGTTTGACGATTGGGGCCTCGCCGGTTAGCTCGATCGGCACTGGGGCGGTGACTTTTTCTTTAAGGTCGACTTTGTAAAAATCAATGTGAAGGACTTGGTCGGTGACCGGATGATATTGGACCTGCCTGATCATAACCGGCAAGTGTTTTTTATCAAGAGTCATGTAGATAACTTGAGTTTCACCGGCACTGCGGAGGGTTTTAAGGGCGGCTTGGGGAAGTTGGATGGAGATGGAGGTAAAGCCCTTGCCGTAAACAGTGGCCGGAATAAGCCCTTGCTTTCTGAGTTTTTTGACTTTTTTGCCGGTCAGTTGGCGCTTTTGGACGCTGAGGGTTAGTTTTTTAGAAGTTTGTTTAGCCGTCATAGATGTTGTTATTATAACATTGGAATAAAAACTCAAAACTTAGATGTCAAATGTCAAAACTACATATTAAATGTTGAATTTAACCGCCTTCGGTGAGAAAATTATAAATTTCAAACTGTCAATTTCGGGGATAAAGGGGGTGTTGAGTTAATCCTGCGGTGATTTTACGGTAATTATTCCGGCGTCGGCCAGGCGAAGGTAAACGGCTGTTGCTAGATGCCAAACAGTTCGGGCAATTAAATATTTATTCAAAGGCTCAAGCTTATCATAATCTGAAACTAGAATTATGTCCTCACCATGACTTCCTTTAGCCCTTAACCTTCTGCTACCTATGTCATAAATAAGGTCATTAAGCAGGTTGGCTAGGGTAATAATTTCTTCCGAAGAGAAATTGGTTATTTGGGTTATTTCTTGTATAACCTGGTTAAACTCATCGAGATGATCGGGTTGTTGTTGGATTTTGATAACCGCGGTTTTTATTTTTTTGAAGATGTCTTCTACGTTTGGGGTAATATCTTTTTTATCAGGTACACGAGTTTTAGTGATACGTGGAAATGTAGTGGTGGTGAAAAGAAGCATGTCAGTGATGTTATTGATGCGGGCAATGTTGTTTTCATAGGCACGAGAAAGATCCGGGTCGGTTTTTGCCAAGAGATCACGAAACTTTCTTCTTTGCTTATGGTCGGTGATTGAATCAAGAATGATGTTGCCTGTAACAAACTGGATTACGGTTTTCCAGATAAGTTGGACAGTGCGGGGGTCTTCTGGAACAAGTTGGATATGAGCATCTAACGGTTGGGGGGTGCGGTGCTGCTGGCAAAGGTTTTCAACGTGTTTATTAAGTGGGTCAAAAATAGTGCTTATTTGGGATTGGACTTGTTCCGTGGTGGAGATCATTAAGCCTTAATTTATTATATTAAATTCCCGGCTTTTTGATAAGGGCAGGTTTAGGGCAGGGGTTTTTGGGTTGAGCGCCCCTGGCAAAGACTTCGGTTTTGATAATTTGGCATTGGGGGCAGTCAGGAGTGTTGATGGTGTAGCAGACTTTGGTTTTGATAATGTCATTTGGAACAGGGAAGTGGTGGGGCTTTTTAAGTTTTTGAAGCAAAAGCTTCATGGTTTTGTTCCAAATCGGCGAGGCGCCGGTGATGCCGGAAGCGACCCGGCTCATGGGTGAGTAATCATTGTTGCCGACCCAGACGGCGGCTAGGTAGTCGCTGGTGTAGCCGATGGTCCAGTTGTCGCGCATGCCGTTTGAGGTGCCGGTTTTAACGGCGACCTGGTGGGGAGAAAGATTTAAGTAAGACCGGTAGCCGAAGGCCGGAGCCCGGGCGGCGTTGTCGCTTAAGATATTAGTGATGATATAGGCGGTGGCCGGGCTGACAACTTGGTATGGTGAGGGGCGGGCGGAAAAGATAAGCTGATTTTTAAAGTTGTAGATTTTAAGAATTGGAGTGAGAGACTGCCGGTAGCCGGAGTTGGCGATGGCGCCGTAAGCAACGGCCAGATCGGTCATTTTCACTTCGTTGCTGCCCAAGGTAAGAGCCAGCCCCCAGCGGGAGGGATCGTTCCAGGTTGTAATTCCCATTCTTTGGGCAAAGAGGGCTAAATTATCAACTCCAAGAGAGTTGAGGATTTTTATAGCCGGGATGTTATAGGAATTAGCTAGGGCTTGGCGGAGGGTTACCCAGCCGTGGAATTTATTATCGTAGTTTTTAGGGGTGTACGGCGGGGCGGGGGCAGGCTGGGGGAAGCTGATGGGAGCATCAAGTATTTTATCGGTAGTTTTATACCCCCTCTCCACCGCCAAAGCATAGGTTAAAGGCTTGATGCTTGATCCAGGCTGTCTTAAGGCCAAGGTAACGTTAACCTGGCCATCACG
>JAADGY010000002.1 GCA_013152165.1 bacterium | reverse complement strand
CGAAGCCGAGGTCAAAGACGGCGTTTTACAAGTCAGACTGCCCAAGGTCGAAGAAGCCAGAAGCAAAGAAATTAAGGTGAAGGTGAAATAATATGATTTTTTTACTCCTGGAGCTGTTTTTAAAATAGTTCCAGGAGTTTTTTTGTTTATAAAGTTTGTTTAAAATAATGTCAGTACTGTTTAAATATTATGAGCTCTAAAATAATTAGCGAGTTTATGGGCCGGGGAGTTTTTCTACCTGAATTTGAGGCTAAAAATCAGAAGTTGGCAGTACTGCACAGGTTTAAGCGGGTGATTGTTGGTGTGAGCAAGGCGCAGATTGAGAGTGGTAAAAATGGTATAAAGGGTTTGTTTTTTAAAGCTTTAAAAGCTTTTTTGAGAAATCTGCCTTCCCTTGCCTTCCCTTAATCAGGTCATCGATGTGGCGGCGGATGATGAAAATTGGAAAAAAAGAGAGGTTGTATCGGGCCAGACAGCATATGTTCTTGAAAGAAAAACTGATGATTGTTTTAGATTAATGATTATAATGTTTGAAAAAGGAGTCGATGAGGGGGCTCCAAAGGGAAATGTAATTATCCATCCAAGTGGTTTTAGGATAAGTGATTGGAAAGTAAGTTTGGGCTCAACTCATAAAGATGTGTCGGTTCCTGACATCAAGATTAGTATGTCTTGTTCTTTTGATAAAGAGCTTGCTGTCCAAGGGCGTGGTTTTGTAACGGTAACAAGAGAACAGGTCAGTGGTGGGGGCAGTGTAACCGTGGTCAGGTACCCTTTTGAAATAGTTGTAAATGATACAGATCATTTGGTGATTAGAGCTTATGCTCAAACCGGTATTCAACGCATTTCTAGAAAGGTTTAGGGGTTTGTTTTGGCCGGCGGTCGTTTAGATTGGTTTTTGGCACTTAGGGCAGAAAAAGCCGCTGCGGCCGGCTATTTTGATGCGCTTGATAAGAGTGGTTTTGTGTCTGTGGCACGGCTGGCCTTGGCGGCGGTAGACTTTAAAGTTTTCTTGGTAGGCGCCGGCCAGGCCAAAAGCGTTGATATAAGTGTTATCACTTGCCCCACCCTTTTGAATGGCTTCTTTAATTACCTGGTTTATTGCCTGGTGAAGTTTTTTGGTTTGGGTTTTGGTTAGTTTGCTAGCCGGGGTAAGCGGGTGGATTTTGGCCAGCCATAAAGCATCATTAATATAGATGTTGCCTAGGCCGGCGATCTGTGTTTGATCATGAAGCAGGTTTTTTATTGATCTAGATGTTTTAGAGGTTATTGTGTAAAGGCGTTTGGGGGTAAAGTTGGGAGTCAGAGGCTCTACACCCTGAAAGTTTCGCAGGTTTTGGCTTAGGTCCTTGGCGCGAACCTGTTTAAGCCAGCCAAATCCCCGCTGGTCATTGAAAAACAGCCGGGAGCCGTCATCAAAGGAAAAGATTACTTTGGTTGATTTGACCGGCAGATTAGACAGCCAATCTTTGGTCGGGTGGCCGCCGGCGATTCGTTTATTTTGAGGATTTTGGTAGATAAGCTGGCCGGTCATCTTTAGATGGATGATTAAATGGAGGCCGGGTTTAACAAAATCGATGATGATAATTTTGGCCTGCCGCCGGAGCCGGGCAATGGTTTGGCCGATTAAATCTGCCGGGTGAATAAGAATTTTTTTAGGCTTAAGGATTTTTATGCCCGATATTTGTTTACCGGGCAAAACTTGGTTTAATTGGCTGGTTATGGTGTGAACTTCAGGCAGTTCGGGCATGACAGTATTATATAAGTTAAAAGTTCAAAGTGAAAAGTTCAAAGTTACAGTTTAAAGTTTAAAATTATTTTTGACAACTCTCGTGGGTGATGGCACAGTCTGAAAGGCCGTTTTCGGAAGGCGGAGGAAAGTAATAAGATAGAAAATGTCAAAACTTAAATGTCAAATGTCAAAGCTGCATCTTAAATGTTAAATCTTAAACTATCCAGTTCCGGGAACGAAGGGGGGGAATCTTTCCAGATTTTCGATCCTGGATCGTCACCCGTGACGATCCAGGATCGTGAGTGGATGGCGGCACAAACTGAAAAACCGTTCCCGGAACGCAGAAATAATTAATAACTATTGTCTTAATTAGTTTTTGGGGGTTTTGATTGCTTAAGGGGTAAAAGAAACTGGATAAGGGATTTGACGAAGGATTTAAGGATTTTTTCATCTTTGATAGAAACAAAAGCATGGGGTTTGAAATGTTTTTGAATTATTTGTTTTTGGCCGGGGGTTAACAGGTCGGCTTTGGAGATAACTATCATTTCAGGTTTTTGATCAAGGCCAAAGCTGTAGTCTTTTAACTCGGCCCTTATGGCTTGGTAGCGGGTTTTCATGGTTTTTACATCGATTTGATTTTTAAGGTCAAAGGCTGGCTCGATAAGATGAACTAGAATTTGGCTTCTTTGAATGTGGCGCAGGAATTGATAACCTAAACCCTTGCCTTTTGAAGCGCCGGTGATTAAGCCGGGAATGTCAGCCAAAAGAACCGAGTCTGATTTTACACCCCAGGCCGGCGGGTATAGGACTCCTAGGTGGGGTGAAAGGGTGGTGAATGGGTAGGCGGCGATTTTAGGATCGGCTTTGGTTAAGGCTTTTAAAAGGCTGGATTTGCCGGCGTTGGGCAAGCCTATCAGGCCGACATCGGCCAAAAGCTTTAGTTCCAAAACCAAGGTTTTGTCCTCGCCCTTGGTGCCCGGTTGGGCGTATTGGGGAGCTTGGTCGGTAGAGGTTCGGAAGCGCCAGTTGCCTTTGCCGCCTTTGCCGCCTTTGGCGGCCAGCAGTTTATCGTTGGGCTTTTCTAAGACACCGATTAATTTGGCTTGCTTTTGAAGGTGTTTGCTTATGTGGCCTTCAAGCTTGAAATCGGCTGGAACTTGCCACACCCAAGTGCCGGGCGGAACCTTTAAGATTATGTCTTGGCCGCTTTTGCCGGTTTTTTTGTTTTTACCGCCGGGCTGGCCGGAATCAGCTTGATAAAGGTGTTTTTGGGTCAAATGGTCAAGCTGGGGGTAATTAGGGTCGGCTACAAGCCAAACGTCGCCGCCGTCGCCGCCGTCGCCGCCGTCCGGGCCGCCTTTGGGTTTGTATTTTAAATGTAAAAATGAAACTCGGCCGTCGCCGCCGTCGCCGGCTTTGACTCTGATTTTAACTAGATCGATCATAATGTTTTTGGATAAGGTTTGTTATGTTTGTTTTAAATACATCAAAAGAGAACTTCTGAGTATGATTATAAAGGGTTAGGGGGTCAAAACGGATGGTTTGGAATTTTTGCCAGGCTTTGGAGAGGCTTTCTAAAGTTAAATCTTTAAATAATAAGCCGGTTTGGCCGTCGATGACGGTTTCTAACGAGCCGCCGGAGGCATGAGCGATAACCGGGGTGCCGTGAGCTTGGGCTTCGATCGGAACAATGCCAAAGTCCTCATCTTCGGATGGAAAGATAAGAGCTTGGGCCTGGGCATAAAGGGTGTGGAGCCTATCGTCGGAAACAGAGCCTAAAAAGCAGGTTTCAGGGCCGGCTAAGGATTTAAGGCGGGGCAGGTCTGGTCCGGCGCCGACGATCTTAAGTTTAAGTTTGTATTTTTGAGCTAACTTGATAGCCAGATCGACATGCTTGGCCAAAACAAGACGGGAAACAACTAAGATAAAATCCCGTTTGGCGGCAGCGGGCGGTTTGGCCGGAATGTCAACCGGCGGGTAGACAACCAAGGCGTCGCGTTTGTAAGCTTTGAAAATTCTTTTTCGGGTCTCTTTTGAGTTAGCGACTAAAACGTCAGGCCTTTGGCTGGCTACAAAGTCTAAAAAGCGCATGCGGTGGTTTAGATAAGGGGCGATAAGTTTGCCGGCTAGAGTCTGCCGCCAGTTTTGGGCGGTGGTGTAGCCGTAAAGGTATTTGGGAATAGAGTGAAGATAGCTGACGTGGAGGGTCTGGGGACGGCAGATAACACCTTTGGCCATGTACATATTGGATGAAGAAATGACAACATCATATTGGCTAAAATCAAGCTGTTCAAAAGCTAGAAGGGCCCACAGGCGCAAAGGGGAATAAAGGCGGGAGATGGCGGGAATTTTTTGCAAAAATGAGGTGTTGATGGTCAGGTTTTGAAAGTGGCGGTTGTGCTGCCCTAGGCGGTTGGGCAGGTAAAAGGCAGTGTAAAGCGGGGCTTTGGGGAAAATATGGTGAAGGGCTAAAACAACACGTTCGGCCCCACCCCATTCCGCCAAAAAGTCGTGAACCAAGGCAATTTTCATAATAGTTTGATTATAT
>JAADGY010000064.1 GCA_013152165.1 bacterium | reverse complement strand
CACTCTAGAGTGTGATAGTGCCATCCCTAAAGAAAAATTAGCTTACCAGGGAAATACTATCATACTCTAGAGTATGATAGTATTATCTCTAAAAGAATACTACTCCAACAGAGAAGATACTATCGTACTCTAGAGTGTGATAGTGCCATCTCTGTTGGCTGTTTTACTTATCAGGGAAGATAAATCTTTTTTTGTCCCTCCCCTTTTTTTGTTTTTTTGTTTCTTTTCCTCTGTTTTTTTAGCCTTTCCGAGGTTGAATATTCCTAATCAACCTCGGGAGTTTTAGGAGTGGAGTGAGTGGGTGGGAATTTAGGCTACTTGGTAGGCAAGCGCTTGAAGGAACCAAGGAGGGAGATGTCTATGGGGCGGATTTGTTTTATCTGCAGACCGTCGACCTTGGCAAGGACAGGACCCCTTTTAAGATGGTTAATGAATTTTAGCAGTTGGTCTTTTTTGCCGATTGCCATAACCTCGACCCGGCCGTCGGCCAGGTTGCGAACCCAGCCGGACAAGCCCAGTTCCAAAGCTTTTCTTTGGGCAAAGTTGCGATAACCAACTCCCTGCACCAAGCCTGAAACAAAGATATGATACTGTTTCATATTGACTATATTAATCTTTTTATTTTCTTTAACCATTTGGCTACTTCTTTGTTGTTAATATGATGATATCTGCCCCGGTGGGAAAGAAGGGCGCCGGAAAAGGTTTTAGGAATATGCATTAGCTCATGGATTAAAACGTTGGTTTGCTGGTCGAAAGACAACTTATCAAACCGGCGGCGGTTAACTTCGATAACATAATAGGCCGGCAAGCCGATAACTTGGGTGAATATCTTGCCGATGCCCCAAATGCGGGCGATGGCTTTGGTTTTAGCGTCGATTGACCTGATGCAAAAGATGTTTTCCTTTTTTATATGGGTCCAGTTAAGATTATCGATTAGGTCGTCAATTCTGGTTTTGATGTCGGGGGCTGGAAAATGCTTCATAATTTAGTTAAGGGTTTGGTACCGGCAATATAAAAACTTAGTCAAAAAAAAGCTTTATTTGATTATTATACAAAGTAACGAAGTATCGGTAAATGCAATATAATAATGATATATGAAGGGGAATAACAATGATTATTACTATTCGATCGAGGAAAGAGAGCGGGAGATTGCCTCGGTGAAGCCGAAAACTCGGCCGAAGAAGGCTGGCCGTTATTTAAGCGGCTGGTGGCGTTTGTACCAAAGTTTTGAAAACCAAAGATTGATCACAACTGATGACTTAAAATCAATGGTGGGTAAGGATTATGATCAGCCAGTAATAAGTTTTTATTTAAATCTGGATCCGGAAAAGATTAAAAGAGAAGACAAAAAAGTTTATTTGTCGGTGTTTAATGCATTGGTAAGGCAGGAGAAAAAAGCGAGGCGGGAATGGCTTGACCAGTTAGACAGGGCGGCTAAGGAGCGGTTAGAAGAGGACCTTGAGTTAATTAAGAAATACCTAATGGAGGTGTTTGAGCCGGAGGGCTTAAAAAGTTTGGTTGTTTATAAATCAGGCGGGCAGTTGGGTTTTGCTTTGTCATTTAACAATCGATTGCACCATCGGGACCAGGTGGTGATAAACAGTGATCCTTATATCCTGCCGCTTGTTTCAGTCTTGAATAAATACCGGCGGACGTTAAGCGTTTATGTAAGCAAGGACGAGTCGGTTTTTTACCGGCTTCATTTGGGAATTTGGGAGCGAATTGACAGAATCCAGTCTTTTACTCCGGATGATGCGGTTGATCATTCCAGACCAGGCAAGGTGCAAAGAAATCGGCTGTCGTGGCTTTACCGCCATTATAAAAAGACGGCTTTGATGATGTCACAGTTGATTTACAAGGAAGGATTTGATGCCGTCATATTGACCGGAACTAAGGAAACCCTTGATGAGTTTGACGGATTTTTAAACACTGTAAGCCGCCAAAAGGTTATAGCAACTAATCCAATCACCTCCAAAATTACCCCTAAACAGTTAAGGGATGTTAGTTTTAAGTTGCTTGAAGGCTATGAACAAGAACAGGAAGCTGTGCAGATAAAACATTTGATGGAGTTGGTTGGTTTGGGGACGGTGGTGACTGGGTTACCGGCTGTTATTGAGGCGGCTAATCGGTTTTTATTAAAAGAAATTTATGCGGCAAGTGATTTAAAGCAAGCTGGTTTCATTTGCCGGGGCCACCACTTTTTGTCGATTGAAAAGAGAGCCTGTCCTTTTTGTAATCAAGAACTTGTGCCGGTGGAAAACTTACTGGATGAGCTAATCGAGTTGGCTCAGCTTTATCATTTGGATTATTATATTTTCGATCATCATCAGGATAAAATAAAAAAGATGGGCGGGGTGGCCGGAGTTGTTTATCCGGGTAAATAGGATGAAATTAAAATGTTGAATTTTTTATTTGTCTTCGCAGAAAGGAGCCGACTATATGATAGATGCTAAGTTGGTGCAGGCGGCTTATGAATCGCTTAAAAACCCCGGCGGGGGGGCGAGTTTGCCAAAGGTTAAAAAAAAGACTGGCCGGCCGATTTTGTATATCTTTAGGCATGCTCAAAGCTATGATAATATTAGGCGGATTTTTTCCGGCCGGAGGAATTCGCGGTTAACGCCGGCCGGCTTAAAACAAGCACAAGAGCTGGCAGAAAAATTAAGGGGTGAAAAAATCGATTTATTTATCACTCCGCCGCTGAAACGATGCCGGCAGACATTGGATGTGGTTAAAAAATATCATCCACAGGCTGATATGTTAGTTTCAAAAGATTTATTGGAGCGAGATTACGGCGACTTGACCGGCAAAAGCAAGCTGAAGATGATGAAGCTTTATCCAAAAAAGGCGGTTTTGTGGCGGCGAAGCTGGGACGTGCCGCCGCCTAATGGAGAAAGCCTAAAGATGGTTTGGCAAAACCGGATTAAGCCCTTTTTAAAAAACTGGCTGATCCCTAAAATGAAGCAAGAAAAAATCAATGTTGGCTGGAGCGCCACCAATAACACTATGCGCTTGGTGCGGATGTATTTTGAGGGCTTGAGCATTAAAGACATGCTAAAGTTGGAAAACCCGTATGGGGATTGGGCGGAGTATGAGATAAGTTAAAAAGCTCATAAAGTTGGTAAGGATAAAGGGGGCAGGACGGATAGGGGGATGAAGTAAATTTAAAGCCGGCGTGATAAGTAGGCAGGTTTGAATTTAAATTGGAGGCTTGATTAGTGTTACAATAAATTATGGCTAAGAAGTTAAATAAATTAGTAAGAGATAATGTTCCAGAAATCTTGGATGGAAAAAGATTAAAATATAGTGTTCATGTGGCGGATGATCAAGAGTATTGGGAAAAATTAAAAGAAAAGTTAAAAGAAGAAGTTGATGAGTATTTGGCTGGTGAAAACGAGGCCGAGTTAGCGGATGTATTGGAGGTGTTTGAGGCGATTATCCGATTCAAAAAAATCAACCTGCAGGAGTTAAACAAAGTCAAACTGGCCAAGGCCAAACAAAAAGGCGGTTTTGGCAAAAGGATAATTTTAGAGAAGGTGGGGTAAATATATAAATATGTCTTAAGAAGGCACTTTTATGAAAAGGTTTCTTATTGTTCTAGCGATTGGCTTCATGTATGCGGCCAATGTTTCTAATGCGCTAGCATCAGGCAAGGTTTATTCTGTTGATAAGCTGATCGGCAAGGCTATTAAGGTATCATCAAAATCTGCGATACTGATAAGTTCAACTAATTCCCAACTGGCATTAAAGCCCGACTCTAGTTTTTCAATTGAATTATGGGTCAAGCCTCAACCAACTAAAGCCGGTGTTTTAAATTTAGTGGCCCGGACAGCTAGATCTAGAGATTATGCATGGTCTAGACAGTCGTATAGATTATTCTTATTTACCGGAACCGATGATCGCGATCAGAAGGCGCAGATAAGATTATCATTAGGCAAAGTAGAATTCATTACTCCCAAT
>JAADGY010000089.1 GCA_013152165.1 bacterium | reverse complement strand
CACCAACCAACCAGGCACCCCTCTTAACCTGCCGCGCCTTTCTATGACTATTTTAGTAAAATATTTATCACCCTCATTTCCAGTTGGAATATATTCTGTTATGGTCCACCTCACTCTTGTACCCGGCTGTCTTCCTAATAACCTTTGTAAAAAACTACCCGGCCTTTTGATAAACACCCCATCGCCCGAAATTTCTGGCTTCACCATAAAATAAAAAGCCCCCGCAATTATTATTAATAACTATTATACTAGTCAAACCACAAACCGCACACACCGGGTGTGCACGCCTGGTGCACACCCGGTGTGTGCAAATCCGAAGGTTATTTTTCCCCCTTAAGCCTTTTCCAAGCGTCGGTTTGCCTAAACCAAGGGCAAGCCAGAATAGCCAAATAGCTCAAAACCATCAGCACCAAGGCGCTTTTCCATAACTCAACCGGGTTTTTAATGCTATAAAGCAGATAATAAATAAAACCATACCACAGCACCGCTTCCACTATTCCCCAAAACCAAGTTTCTGCCTTCATAAACCATCACCTCCTTTCTAAAAATCTGTGAAAGAAAGTTTAACCTACCTTAATATTACAAGATTGTTATACCAATATCCACTCTGGGCAGGTATAATAGATATAAACAAAATAAAAAGTGTAAGGACTTTTAAGTAGAAATACCTTGAAGAACTGCCCGGCTTTAATCCAACAGCGGCGAATTAATAGGTTTGTCTAAGCAAGCAACTTATCAGGGAAATCTTTTTTAAGCAACATTGTCTGTTGATAGTTTGCTGGGAACTTCCGGCCCTTTTTAAACGCTTTTAGCAGTAATGATTAATGATTATAAACACAGATGATTAAAACAAAATTAAGAACCAAAAGCGCCCAGCTTATTTTTAAAGCGGCTTTAGACAAAGGCTTAAAGGTCAAGGTAATATCCAACCGCTTTAACCTTATGGAGCTTTTTTTTCATGGGAAATCCATATTCGTTAAAGGCACTTCTTTTCCAATCAACTCCCAACCAGCTTGTTTTATCGCCAACAATAAGTTTTTAACTAAAAAAATCCTGCGGTCCCACAACATTCCCATTCCCAAAAGTTGGCTTGTCAGAACCCCGGCTGAAGCCAGAAACTTGATTCTTAAAAAGAAACTATTTCCCTGCGTCCTTAAGCCTATCAAAGGAGCTCATGGCAACAAAGTGTATGCCAACATAGAATCTTTAAAGGAGTTTGAAGAATTGCTGCCTTTTGTTTTTACCCGGCCTGGGCCGGAAGATGTTTTGGTAGAAGAGTTTGTCCATGGTAAAGATTACCGATTTTTGGTAGTCGGCGATAAAGTTTCAGCGGTTATACAAAGAATGCCGGCCCGAATTATCGGCGACGGCAAACGCAATATCCGCCAGTTGATCAAAGCTTTTAATCAAAATCCGCTGGTGGGTAAAAAATATGAAAAGCCGATGTGCCGGATTAAAATAAACGGCGAGATCAAAAGGAATTTAAAAAAACAAAACAAAAAACTAACTTACATACCAGCCAAGGGCCAAAAGATAATCCTCCGCCAAAACGCCAACATAAGCACCGGCGGAATCAGCCTGGATGTTACCGATAAAATAAACGGCAGTTTAAATCAAACCGCTGTAAAGGCCGCTGGCGCTATCGGCATGAAGATAGCTGGGGTTGATATTATTTACAATGCTTCAAGCCAAAAGCATTGGGTTTTAGAATTAAATGACTGCCCCGGCATTGACATCCACCACCATCCAGTTTTTGGCAAGTCCAGGGATGTGGCCGGCGATATTATAGCTTTCTTGCTTCAAAATTAAGCTTCTTAACTGCTTTGGCGGGCGGCGATTTTGCGTTGGTTGTCGGTTAAATAGCGTTTGCGCAAGCGAAGATGTTTTGGCGTTACCTCCAAAAGCTCATCATCGCCGATAAAATCAAGATACTGTTCCAGGCTCAATCGGGTAGGCGGCTCTAAAGTTGCCTTGACTCCCTCGCCGGAAGATCGATGATTAGTTAGTTTTTTGGCCCGGCAAACATTAATTTTAATATCCCGATCGCTGGAGCTTATGCCAACGATCATTCCTTCGTAAACATGTTCCCCCGGTCCATAAAACAACACGCCGCGCATCTGGGCATTAACTAACCCATATGTTAAAGTCGGTCCGGAATGAGTTGAGATCAAAACGCCATTGCGGATGTTGCCCATCGCCGGCCCAACTGGTTCATAGCCAAGAAGATAGGTGTTGATGACCGCCGTTCCTCGCGTGCTTGTTAACAAAAGGCTGCGGACGCCGATTAAGTTTATGCTTGGAATCTTGTAAACCAGCCGGGTGGTACTGTCCTTTACCGGGTGCATATCGATTAGTTTGCCCTTGCGCCGGCCCATCTGTTCGGATACCACCCCAACATATTCCTTATCAACATCGATCGTCACCTCTTCATAAGGTTCGCATTTCTGGCCGTTTATTTGTTTATAGATAACTTGCGGCTTGGATACCTCAAACTCAAAACCCTCCCGCCTCATTGTTTCTATTAAAATCGACAAATGCAGCTCACCCCGGCCGCTGACGATAAATTTCTTGCCGGAAGGATCATCCTTCACCAAAAGCCCAAGATTTGTTTCGAGTTCTCGATACAGTCTGGCCTTAATCTGGCGGGATGTGACAAACTCGCCCTCTTGACCGCTGACCGGGCTGGTGTTTGGTCCGATTGTGATTCTTATGGTTGGCTGGGTGACTTCGATAGCCGGCAAAGCCCTAGGATATTCTGGAGAGGTTATAGTTTGGCCAATCTGCAAATCAGAAACACCGGCTAAAGTAGCGATATCACCGGCTTCAATAAAATCAACTTCTTGCCGCTCAAGGCCGAAATTAACATAAAGTTTAGTAGCCGTAAAAGTCCCAACCACTCCTTCCTTGCCAACTAACGAAACTTTATCGCCCTTTTTCAGTTTTCCTTGGCTGATTTTGCCTATCCCCAATCGACCGACATATGAATCATAATCAAGCGTTGAAATCAGCATCTGCAATGGTCTGTCTTGATTTTTATGGCTGTCTGGAATCTCGTTTATAATCGTTTCAAAAAGCGGCGTCATATCGCCTGCTAAATCAGATGTGTAGTTATCCGGCAAGTATGTAAAAGCTTTGCCGGCCCGGCCCACTCCATACAAAGTAGTAAACTCCAGAACATCGTCACGATCAGCAATTTCTAAAAACAAATTTTCAACTTCCCGCAATACCTCTTTCGGCCGGGCATCTTTTTTATCAATTTTGTTGATAAAAAGGATTATCTTCAATCTGGCATCAAGTGCTTTTTTTAAGACAAATCGGGTTTGGGGCAGGGGCCCCTCAGCTGCATCAACCAACAGCAAAGCCCCGCTGGCCATGTTTAAAACCCTCTCGACTTCACTGCCAAAATCAGCATGCCCGGGAGTATCGATAATATTAATCTTGGCGCCCTTGTACAAAACCGCCGTATTTTTTGACAAAATAGTAATGCCTTTTTCTTTTTCCAGATCATTTGAGTCCAAAAGCAGTTTTTGGCCCATCTCCTTTTGATTGTCACGGAAAATATCCGATTGTTTTAAGATGGCGTCAACCAGCGTGGTCTTGCCATGGTCAACATGAGCGATAATAGCCAGATTAAAAATAGTCATAAGCTTCCTAGTATATCAAATAAGAAGCAAGAAGATAAAAATAAGTTAAAAGTTAAAAGGCAAAAGCTAAAAAATCTCAAAACTCAAATGTCAAATCTCAAATCTACATGTTAAATCTCAAATCTGTTAAAAATTCAAATACCAAAACCTTAATAAAAGACAAAAACACTACTCCTGAGAGTGAGTGGGGCACGACCTGAGTAACCGTTCCCGGAACGTGATGAAGAAAACTCAAATCTCAAAACTCAAATGTCAAATCTTAAACTGTCCAGTTCCGGGAACGACAGGGATGGCATTCAACCAAAAAGAACCCCGGGGGTTGCCCGAAGGCTTTGCGGAGGG
>JAADGY010000094.1 GCA_013152165.1 bacterium | reverse complement strand
AATTTCATTGGAAATTGGTCATTGAAAATTGAAAATTTTATCCCTGCCCCTTTTATCTTTAGGCTTTATGAACTTTATGAACTTTCTAACTCATATCAATTTCTATCTCACCTTCTCCACCACCCCAAAAGCCGCATATTTTATCGGATTCACCACCAAATCCCAACTGCCGATCGTCCGCCAATACTTGGCCCCGTACGACAACTTAAACCGGCTGAACCCGGCCCATTTATGGCTTTTATCAAACCCGGGCTCGGCCGCTCCCCACAAATCAAAAATCTTCTTCTTTTTTCTAATCCCATACAAAACCGCCTCCCAAGCCAGCAGATTAGAAGCCATCAGCCGCCGGTAATCATAATCCGACGCCCCATACGGATAAAACAAAAAATCACCCCAATCAAACAAGACCCAAGCCCCAATAACCTTTTTGTCATACAAAGCCAACAAAACCTTTAAAACATCCAAGCCCTTGAAAGCCTCATACATATCAAAATAATATGATTCATCATGGGCCTTAAAACCCTGTCTGCCGGTTGTTTTTTTAATCAACTTAACAAAAGCTTCAACTCCTTCCTTAGTTGATTCTTCCTTTACTACAACTCCTTTTCTTTTCGCCAGCCGGACATTGTACCGGGCTTTGCTATGAAGCTGTTGCCATAAAACATCCTCTCCCGCCTCCAGATCCAACCTTAATGTGTATTCCGGAAAAAGAGGGTGGGGCGATCTTTTTAAATTAAATTTATTTTTGACCTCCTTAATCACATCCATATTTTTGCTGTTAAACACCGCATACGGCTCGATTTTTGCCATAAACGCCCCTTCCTTTTGGGCCGCCTTCATCACCGCTTCTATTTTTTCTTTATCAAACATTTTATCCCGTGGATAATAGATTAGTTTTTGGCCCAAAGGCAGTTTGTGGATAAAAAACTGAAAAAAACTGTGCCACTTTCCATCAATCATTTTCCCCATCCGCACCACCTTCGCCCCTCGCTTGTTTTTAAACTCGCCCCATTCCCAACTTTGCAGCGGGTGGTAAGCCAACTGATTATATATTTTAGGATTAATCTTGGTTATAACCTGATACATATCATCCATCTCCTTGTAATTATTCTATACCAGCCCTTCTTTTTTCGTCCCAACCTTAGGCCACCCCCAAGATTGTATAAAATAAAGCATGTTCAAAGACCGCATCGATGCCGGCCGTAAGCTAGCCCGGCAACTAAAACCGACAATCAAAGACAAACAGAACACAGTTATTCTGGGCCTGCTTCGCGGCGGCTTTGTTGTTGCTAAGCAAATAGGCAAAGACCTTCATCTGCCGGCATACGGTTTGCTGGTTAAAAAAATCAGGCACCCCACCCATCCCGAGTTTGCCGTCGGAGCCGTTTGCGAACAGCATGTTTATTGGTCGATCCCCGGCATGCCGGACCATCTTAAAGACCAGCTTCTTAATAAAACCCTATCTGAAATCAAAGAAATAACCGCCAA
Organism: bacterium; assembly: GCA_013152165.1. Taxonomy (GTDB): domain Bacteria; phylum Patescibacteriota; class Microgenomatia; order JAADGY01; family JAADGY01; genus JAADGY01. The sequence continues at coordinate 2,640 of JAADGY010000094.1, read as the reverse complement.
ATACAAAGATAAAATTAAACTGCCAAACTTAACCAACAAGCAAATCATCCTAACCGATGACGGCGCCGCCACCGGATCAACCATCCTGGCCGCCTTGCTTTTTCTAAAAAACCAAGCTGTTAAAAACGTTGTTATTGCCCTGCCGGTGGCGCCGTTTGACGCCAAGCTGAAAATAGAAAACTTCGCTGATGATATTAGCCTTCCCGCCAAAGTCGTTTGTCTTGACTGCCCCAAAGAAGGCTTTTTTGCCGTTTCCGCCTACTACCAATCCTTTCCTGAAGTGCAATGGCGGGACATAATTGAAAACAAAAATAGGGTGAAATAGTATATTTTCCTAAATATTTTAGTTGGCTGGCGCAATCCGCCAGCCGCTTTTAAAGCACCCCATAAGTAAAACATTTAAATAGGTGTTATCCTTATAAAGTATGAATGTCTTGGATGGTTTAAATAAATATCAACAGGCGGCGGTTAAGCATTTTCAAGGGCCCTTAATCGTCATGGCCGGCGCCGGTTCCGGCAAAACCAGGTGTTTGGTCCACCGAGTGGCTTATTTAATCCAAGAAAAACAAGTTAGGCCCAATCAAATAGTTCTGCTGACATTTACCAACAAAGCCGCCGGCGAGATGAAGACCCGGGTGTTCGAGCTGTTAGGGGAGGCTGTCAGACTGGGCTTTGCTGGCACATTTCACAGTTTTGGGGCCTTTCTATTAAGGCGGTTAACCCCGTTCATGAACCGGCAAAAAGACTTTGTCATTTATGACAGCCAAGACACTAAAGCCTTGCTGGGCGATATTATTAAAGACTTTGGCTTAGAGAAAAAAATCAAAGTTTCAGCCGCCAACTTTTATGTTAACGAGGTTAAACGAAAACTTTTAGATAAAAAAGACCGGGCCAAAGTTGTGCCGGACTGGGCTGATGAATTAGAAGCCATCTATCAACGTTACGAAAAAACATTAAAAGAAAACAACGCTTTTGATTTTGGCGATCTGCTAACCAAAACTTATCAGTTATTAAAGCAAAACCCCGAAGCTTTGGATTGGGTTCAATCCAGGTTCAAATTCTTTTTGGTGGATGAATATCAAGACACTAACTACGTTCAGTATCAACTAATCAAGCTTATGGCTTTTAAGGATAAAAACTTGTTTGTCGTTGGCGATTTCTCCCAGGCCATATACGGATTCAGGGGGGCGGATTATAAAAACATCGGGCGCTTAAAAACGGATCTAAAAGGAGTCGGCGAGTTGAAACTGCCGACAAATTATCGATCCTACCCTGAAATTATTAAAGCCGCCAGCCAAGTAATCCAAAACAACCTGACCCATCCGACGATTAAATTAAAAGCCAACCGAAAAGGGTCAGGGGTAGTTTGGCTGTTAACCGCCGCCGATGATAAGCACGAGGCCCTTTTAATCGGCAGGAAAATTATCGAACTTCTGGAAATGGGCAGATCGCCGGGCGAAATTGCGGTTTTGTATCGAACCCACGGCCAATCGCGGGCCTTTGAAGAAGTCTTAATAAAAGCAGGCCTTGAATACCACATTGTCGGCGGCTGGCGGTTTTTTGAAAGAAAGGAAATCAAAGACATCATGGCCTACGTTAGGTTATTTGTTAACCCCAGCGATCCGGTGGCCTATAAACGGGCCGTTAAGCTGGGCAAACGCCGCCTGGCCGTTTTCCAACAATGGTTAAGCAGGCAATCAAAAAACAAAAAAGACAACCCTGGCCGGTTGATAAAATCAATCATCGAAGCCACCGGCTACACCAAAAAATTAAATGATTTAATTCCAGAAGACAAAGCGCGGTTGGAAAACATAGAAGCGCTTATCAATTTTGCCAGCGAAAGCGATGATTTAATCGAGTTTTTTGAAAGGGCCAGCTTATTGGGGGCGGAAGAAAATGATATGAAAAATCGATATCAAGCCAACAGCGACAAGATCAATCTAATGACGATTCATGCCGCCAAAGGCTTAGAATTTGGAGTTGTTTTCGTCACCGGCTTAGAAGAAGGCCTGTTCCCGCATGGATTATCAAAAACGCCTGAAGAGTTAGAGGAGGAAAGAAGGTTGTTTTATGTCGCCTTAACCCGGGCAAAAGATGCCGCTTTTTTAAGCTACGCCGGCCGCCGGTTAATATGGGGCAGATACAAAAACCAAGTCCCATCCCGATTTTTACAAGAACTACCCCAGGACATCATTAAAGTCGAAGAATGGTAAAAATACCATCTATCTACTTTTTCATTTCCTAAACCTGTTTTATATGCCCTCCGCGAACGGCCTTTCAAACTGCGCCACCACCCACGAGAGTTGTCAAAAATAACTTTAAACTTTAAACTGCCCAGCCTCGCGTCGATGAGCGAGACGCGAGTTTAAGGCGGGCAACTTTTAACTTTGCACTTTGAACTTTTAACTATTCTGGCAACCCCAGGGTTTTTTTTTGGGTTAGGTTTGAAAATTGGCTAATTGGAATTTCATTGGAAATTGGTCATTGAAAATTGAAAATTTTATCCCTGCCTCTTTTATCCTTAGGCTTTATGAACTTGATAAACTTTATGAACTCAATCCGCTTTTGCCTTATTTTATCTTATTAGTTATTACTTCTCCCCGCGTTCCGGGAACGGTTTTTAGAATCATTGCCTTCGTC
>JAADGY010000082.1 GCA_013152165.1 bacterium | reverse complement strand
ACAAGTGATGTTTTCGTTGCCAATTCCCTGAAAAGAGTTTTAGAGGAATTGACGGGTAGAGTGTCAAATATTGTGCTGCCCTTTTGGGGACTAGGAGCTGACTTGTTAGCAGACCGATTAAAAAGAACATCTCCTGCCCCGGAAGTTATCAATGCGACTGAAGATCCAAAAAAAAGGGTGGGTTGGGGCATGTCCCCAATCACTGTAGTTCATCCGGGAAGTGTCGAGAGGTGGATAAAGTTTGGACCAACTATTCGGGAACAAAATCAGCCTGGTTTGTTGCCGTTATTATGTCATGTCTATGTTTTGCCTAAACAGACCATAGAAGAAGTTGTTGCTTATTTTCAAAAGATGTTTGGGCCAACAACTGGCGACAGAAAGGCAGAGGAATTTGTTAACGAGTTATTAAATGGTGCCGTCTCTAACCAAGCTCGTATAATTGTTGTTAATTCTTTGAGGCCAAAAGATGATAATCGGGCAGGGAAGGAGTTATTAAGATCGATTTACCCTCTTTTATCCTCCAGTGTTTATCCTTGATTGACAAGTTGGGCGTAAAATAGTTTAAAACCTAAGGGACAAGACATTAAAAGATGCGGGTTTGATAAAATTAAAGAAGCTAATACTTATTTAAAAAGGGGGGCTAATGACAGATAAAGGCTTAATTGATTCCAGAGACAAAATTAAGCAGTTAGATAAACAGGGGATTTTGGCATCGATCGAGGCTTTGCCGGCTCAGATTAGCGATGCCTGGGCAACGGGGAGCGATTTAAACATTGATATTAAACCGGGGCAGGTTGAAAAGGTGGTGTTGGTTGGCATGGGCGGATCAGCCCTTGGCGGACATGTAATCAAACATCTATATCCGGATTTAAAGGCGCCGTTTGAAGTTGTCAGCGGCTATAATCTGCCTGGGTTTGTTGATAAGAAAAGCTTGGTGATTTTGTCCAGTTATTCCGGCAGTACAGAAGAAGTCCTAACAGCGGCGGGCCAGGCTAAAGAAAGAAGCGAGCAGGTGGTAGTTATCACCACCGGCGGCCGGTTGGGCCGGATGGCTCGGGATAACAACTGGCCGGTTTATTTGATTGATCCGGTGTTTAATCCGTCAAATCAGCCAAGAATGGCGGTTGGCTATGCTATCACTGGTTTGCTGGCGATTTTCAACCAAGCTGGCTTGATAAAAATTACCGATAGCCAAATAAGCCAGGTGGTGGGTTATTTAAAATCCAAAAACAAAGACCTGGAGCCGGAATCAGTCGACACCAACATTGCTAAATATTTAGCCTATAATGCCTTCAGGCGGATTATTGCTTTTGTGGCGGCGGATCATTTGGTCGGAGCGGTGCATGTGTTTAATAATCAAGTCAACGAAAATGCTAAGAACTTAACAACCCAGCTTGTTATCCCGGAAATGAACCATCATTTTTTAGAGGCATTGCCCTACCCTAAACAACTAAGGGATGATGTAGTTTTTTTCCTGTTTGATTCGGATCTTTATTTGCCTAGAATTCAACAAAGAGTGGCTTTAAGCCAACAAGTGATTGAAAAAAGCGGCTTTCCTAATGAAATAATTAAGGCCGAGGCAGATGATAAGTTAATGCAGGCGTTTGAAATTATCCAGATCGGAGCTTACACCAGTTTTTATTTGGCTATGTTAAACGGCATCGATCCGTCACCTATCCCTAATGTGGATTTTTTAAAGGCAGAGCTTAAAAAACAGCCGGCTGAAGGTTAAATAACCAGGTGCGGGGTTGGTTTTAGCTGACGAGGGGTTTGAAGCCGGTTTTTAAGATGGAATAAACCAGGTAATCCAGCCATTGCCCGTTATGATAGACGGCTTGGCGCAGCCGGCCTTCGCAATCAAAGCCGGTTTTTTCCAGCAAGCGGGCCGAGGCGGTGTTTGGATGCATGACATTGGCATAAATCCTAACTAACTGAAGCTGGTTAAATCCAAAGCCAAGAATTAATTTAACAGCTTCTGTCATTATGCCTTTTCGCCAATATTGTCGGCCAAGCCAAAAGCCGATTTCGGCATTTTTGTTTTGGGGATCAACTTCCATCAAGCTTATCATGCCGATGATTTGATTTTTATTGTTAAAGTGAATGCCCAACTCAAAAGCCTTTTTGGTTTGAAGGTTGAGCTTGGTGTTTTGAATAAACTCTCTGGCGTTCGATAGTTTGTAGGGCCTAGGAAGGCTGGTGTATTTGATTACGGCCGGATCTTTGGCATGTTGGTAAATGGATAAGTCATCGGTTTCAAGCAGCGACCGCAGACTTACTGGTTTGCCTTTTATTTTCAGGTTTATCTTGGCCATGTCAATATATTAACATTTTAAAAAGGCTAATTTATACCAATCTTGCTTTAAAAGATCCACTGACTAATACTTGCATGTCTGCAAAATTTCGACTTAGAAATCTGTGATAAACCGGCAGTTTATGCAGGTTGCATCTAAAACAAGGGCCCAATCTTTGAAAAACTTGATACATTGTGTTTAAATCTCTTACCCGCCTTCTGTATTCTTGTCTTTTTCTAAGATCTGGGGGGTCGCCTGGTCGAAAATTACCTGTTCCGATGGTTATAATTACCTGTCCTGTTCTTCCAGTGATTTGGAACAATCTCTCAGCGAATTTTTTAACACGTTCATCATGTTCGTGCTGTGGAAAACTATTTCCACCAGACATCATTGGGTCCAATCTTAGGCAGCTCACTAAACCAAATCGGCCTTTAAATCGATTGCGGTTGTCATGAATAAACTGTCTGGCATTTTGGTTATATATATCAGGACAAAGACCCAGGGCAGCTAAATATCTTTCCGCCCTTTGACAAATCTTCGACAAAGCTCCTCATTTACTTCAACCAGGGTGGTGGCGCCTTCTCTTGGCCGATAAGTAATAGCGCCTGATTTAAAAAGTTCTTCAATGGTTCGTTGACGTTGATCGGGGTTAATTTGATTTAGTGTAACTACTGTTCGAATAATTTGATTTACATCTACAGCTGTAAACTCAAGCCAAAACGGCACTACATCGGCTACAGCTGAGCCCACCCCTAACAACAGCCGGTCTGCGTTTAAAGTTTGTTCTTTAATTACACCCTGCAGTCTTAAAAGTTCTATTAATCTGACGGCGGCTATTGTCCGGTAAGGGATAGAAACCTCTTCATATTTTCGCCCGTTTCTTTCAAAGAGAAACTTAGGAGTAAACCGCTGCGTATAAAGGAAGGCCAGCAGAGCCCTAAACTGAGCTAAAATAACCGAATCTAGGACTGATAATTTTTCTTTTTGGGCAGCCCTTTCAGCAATTTCAGGCAACCTTTGGCCGTTTTCTCCAGTCAAAGCCCATGCAGTATTTTCGATTGTTAACTTTAAATATTCTTCAAGATATTCTTGAACCCTGGGACCGACTACCTCGTGCATTGATCTTGTCATATTTGAAAACTCAAACAAACAATAAGATTGTGTGTCTGTATATTTGCTGTATTGTAACATTCGATTGCTTCTAAAAACTATAATCAGCCATTTCAGGAAGGTTAGTTTATTTGGATCAGTGTGGGAGTATTTGACAATGTATATACTTAAGTTATGAATTATATAAGCTCGACCCAGTTAAGAACCAAAACTTCAGCTCTTGTCAAAATGTTGTTCGCCGGGAAAACTATTAATTTACTTCATCGATCAAAATTGATTGGACAGGTTATCCCGATCAAGGAAAAAATGACTCATGTTTTCGAGTCCCAGGCCGTTTCTTCCTCCGCTATCAACCCATATTCTTTTTTATGTTTATAATCTTAAGGTGCCTAATCTAGAAATTAATAAAGTACATAAATTTATGACCCCGATAGCTATAACAGAACCGGTCTTACAAAGATCGCTGGCGGGGCCGACCAACGACTTAGAAGACAATCTTCAACTTCATTCCGCTATTGAAGTCGGCGCCAGATTTTTTTGACAAATGACAAAAAACTTATCAAGATGGGCTGTTTTGGCAAGATGGAAATTAAAAAAGAAGCGCCAAAAAATTAAAAAGCGGCTTTGTTTCTTGTCAGCTGTATTTGTTTATAGATTTAGATCACGTTGCCTTTTTGGCAATTAGTCTAACTACAAAATGCCTATGCCTTGGTTGTTTATGGGTTTCCCAATCGCCCATTTTTTCTTCATAAAAAAGAATTTGGAAATCTTTGTATAACTTTTTTAATTCGCCTTTGCCAAAAAGATATCTGCCTTTGGCGGCAGGCGCTTTTTTGGCTTTTTGAGAAGTGGCGATAAACGAGGCAACAACGTTTAATCCATTGGGTTTTGTTTTTGACTGCGTCTTTTTAATTACTGAAAAAATGTTGTTTTGATCAATGAATTGAAGAACATTAATCCCAAAGATAGCATCAAACTCTTGACAATTTTTTAGATAAGATTTTACGTCTGAAACATAAGCGTTGATGTTTAAGTTTTCTTTTTTAGCAAATTTTTTAAGTTTTTTTATGCCTTCTTCGGCGATATCGATAGCTGTTAGATCAAAACCCTTGCCTGCTAAAAATAAAGAGTTTCTGCCTTCGCCACAGCCTAAATCTAGAATTTTGGCATTCAAGGGCAGAAATTTAACAGAATCAACAACTAAACTATGGGGCTTAAGCCCCCAATATAGCCCTTTTTGAAGGTATTTTAAGTTGTAGTCAGCAAGTGTCATGGATGTTAAAGCGATTGAAAGTATTTTTTGGCCTTGGCGGTGGTGGATAAAATAAAGCTGGTTTTTTGGGCGGTGTATTTGACTCTGTCGTTTGGGTATTTAGCGGATAGTTGTCTTTTTAACTTGTCATACTTTTTAGCCTCTTGGGGAAATTGCCGAAGATAATCTCTAAAATAAAGCCTGTCCCATAATTTGGAATTTGCTTTGATCATGTGGATATGGTGAGTGCGCCGGCCTTGGGCACCGCGTTTGATAAACCAAGCGTAATACGGCGGGCCGTTGTCCCCAAAAGCCGGCCTCCAGAAGTATTCATATCCATGAGCTTTTAAAATGGGGACTATTTGGCTTTTGGTTGCTTTAAAGCTTGCGACCTCGACCAAAATATCGATGATGGGTTTGGCGGATAGGCCGAGGACAGCCGTAGAGCCAAAATGTTCAATTCTTTTGATTAGATTTTGGGGCAGGGTGTTTCGTAAAAAAACAGCTTCATCTTCAAACATTTTGGGCCAAGCTGGGTTATAGGGAACTATTGATATTTCTTCACGGACCAATTCCTTTATTCGTGTCTTAAGATTATCGCTTATGGGTAGCGCGGGCATTATTATTTAGTATATCGCATTATATGGTTTGGATTTCTGCCGGCTGTTTATATTTTTCATCTTCAACTGGCGGTTTTAAAAAATTGGATTGCTTGTTTTTTTCGTTCCCGGAATCACATTCCGTTTCTTGTTTTCACTCTAATCGGGTATCGAAAAAGAGGGAATGATCCAGAATAATTAAACATCAAGATCAGGGAAATAATCGAGAATAATTGACAAATCCCGGGGTAATAAGTTATTATGTGTCACTATAATGGAATTTTTAAAGACTTTGTTTGACAATGATCCTGATGCTGGGTGTTTGCCAACAAGGGTTGTTTTGCGTCGTGAGGATTTATTAAGCATGGGGTATGATTTTTTAGCGCCTCATGAAGTTCGGGAGATTATAAACCAGGTCGAGGGCAGGTGGTGGCCGCCTAGAGCGGTTATTTTACCGGAAGATCATGAGCCTCAAGCTATTATTCATGTTGTTAGCGGCCGGGGACGGTGGAAACCGGGAGAATTAAGGTTTCCGATTCTGCCGGGTGGAAACTCTCCTGAGGTATGTATTACTAAGGTTGAAGCTGTGAATCCAATGGAGTCAAATGGCGGTTCAAATACTACTTATATTGATCCGTTAATAAAGAATGAGTTTGGCGGCAATGAAAAAAGAGCCGGAGAGTTTCTCTTAAGGCAAGCATCGGTTGCAGAAGCTGTTTTGGAATTAATTAAGCGAATGGTTGAGCTCCCCTCATCAAGATTTGATATAGGAAGAGGTTGTGCGATTGAGGAATTGGGAAAGACAGAAGTGGGAAGTAGGAACTGGCAGACTGGGGGTCGAGGGAGTATTACAGTCCCCTTATCGTTGGGTTTGTATTTTATAAATACAGACGGTCAACGCCGGGGTGTTTTGACTGATGCCGAGGGGAGTTATCAAGAAATCATGGTAAGACAGCGGGTATGGGGCAGTTTATTGAAAACTGGCTGGCGGCCGGGGGCAGCAAGCGCTCCACTCGAGGTTAGATTGGCTGCTAAAGAGCTTTTTGATCGCGGCTGGTTTAGCGCTTCCCACATTGCGCTTGGCACAATGGCACTTTTGCAAGAAATCCGGCGCAATCCGGGAAAGTTCAGCCGGTATTAAGGTATTAAGATGGTTAAAGAGGGTTAAATCTGCACTTAAAGTTCTTTTATTAATTGTCCAACAAGGCTTTTTATTTGATCCCTTGCCTGCCTAAATTTATCTAAAGACTGGCCGCACATATCTGCAACCGGCCAAAAAATTATCTTGTCTGACGCTCTTAAATAATCCGGCCACAGCTTTCTGTCAGCCATTACAATAATTTTGTCTGCTTTTTGCACTTTTTCCGGTGTTAAAAGTTTGGCGATATTTTGCCTAATATCAAAGCCGGCCTCGTCCATGCAGATAAACAAATTTGAATGTTGGGGAAAATCCTTTAATCTGTGGCTTGTTACTTTGCCTTTTTCTATTCCGGCGCTTTGTGCTTTGTGCTTGTTGGAAATGGCATTAAAAAAAGTTTCCGCCATTTGGCTTCTGCCAAAATTTGATTTGCAAACAAAAAGAATGTTCATAATGGATAAAAATTATGCAAGCATTTCCATTAAAACCTAGCCAATTTAGTATACTTTATTTAAAAATACATCGCCGGACAAATAAGCATGACTTTGGGAAACAATAATGTT
>JAADGY010000052.1 GCA_013152165.1 bacterium | reverse complement strand
TTTGGCTGGCGATTGAGTGGGTTGAAAAAAGCATTAAGTTTGTTGGAAGCTGGCTGGATAAAGCCAGAGTATTGGTGGTCGAGATAGATATCACGGGGGAAAGCGAGCGGGAAGTTAGGGTGTACGGGGTAAGAAGTTCAAAGTTCAAAGTGCAAAGTTAAAAGTTACCCGCCTCGCGTTGACGCGAGTTTAAGGTGGGCAAAATTCCAATTATCCAAATTTTCAAACCTAACCCAAAAAACCCTGGGGGTTATCCTACCTAAATAAAACCCCGGGGGTTGCCCGAAGGCTTTGCGGAGGGCTTCCCCCGGGGTTTAAGGGTGCGGGGTTTTTAGATCCGGGATCTTTTAGTAAGTTAGATCCGGGATCTGGAGTAGGTGTGGGCACAACCCCAAAAATCCAGGTGGTGGGATGATGGCGGCCGGGGTGAAGTAAAATATGTCTATGGTTAAAGTTTTAGCAATTGAAACATCATGCGATGAAACGTCGGTGGCGGTTGTAAAAAACCGGCGGATTTTAAGCAACATATTAGCGACGCAGGTTAAATACCATGCCAAGTACGGCGGGGGGGTGCCGGATTTAGCCAGGCGCAAGCATAAGGAATTTTTACCATCGGTGTTAAAAAGGGCGTTGCAGGTGTCAGGGGCGACGTTGTCTGATATTGATGTAATAGCAGTGACGGTTGGCCCGGGCTTAGCGATTGCCTTGGAAGTCGGGATAGCTAAAGCTAAAGAGCTGGCTAAGCGGTTGAATAAGCCGCTGGTAGCAGTGAACCATATGGAAGGCCATTTATTGGCGGTGCTGGCTAAAAACCGGGTCGGCAAGGGCGGATACGATGAAAAAAAATACTTGCCGTGGTTAGGGGTATTGATTTCGGGCGGACATACAGAGCTGGTTTTAGTGGAGGAGGTCGGCAGGTACCGGATAATAGGTGAAACATTGGATGATGCGGCTGGCGAGGCGTTTGATAAGATTGGTCGAATGTTGGGGTTGGGCTATCCGGCCGGGCCGGTGATTGAACAGTTGGCTAAAAAGGGCAGGGATAGATTTGTTCTGCCGGTGCCGATGAAAGGCAGCGGCGATCTAAACTTTAGTTTTTCTGGTTTGAAAACAGCGGTTTTGTACGCTATTAAAGATTATGTATGCAGATCGGGCCGGGTGTGCGGGTTGAAAGAGGTTGCTTCGGGGCAGGTCGAGTTGGATAAGGAATTTGTTCAAGATATGGCTTTTAGTTTCCAAAAGACGGTAGGTTTGGCTTTAGAACAAAAGATAAAATCGGCGTTGAAAAAGTACAATTTTGTTAAGGCTGTGTCGATTGGAGGAGGGGTGGGCAGCAATCTTTATATTCGATCGGTAATTAGAAAAACAGCCAGGTCGTTTGGCCTGCCCCTGCTTTTGCCGTACAGTAAAAAACTTTACAGCGATAATGCCGGCATGATTGGGGTGGCGGGCTATTTGAAGTACTGCCGGGGCGAGGTGGTGGCGGATGTTGACGAACTGGACAGACAGCCGAGTTTAAGGGTGGAGGAAGTAAGTTCAAAGTTCAAAGTGAAAAGTTAAAAGTTAAACCCTGAACTAGAGCGGAGCACGGTTCGGGGCAAATTTTGGCAACCCCCGGGGTTGACCAGGCGGCAACCCCGGGGGTTGCCAAAATATGGGGCGCAGCTTTATTTCCTTAGTCTTTTTCGTGTAAACTAAGGGTGATGAGGTTTAAAACAAATATTGTTAAATGGATAGGGATGGCGGCGGTTTTGGTTGGCTTTGCGCTTGTCTTGAGCCTGCCGGTGTGGCTGTCAAAAAACCAAAAGCCAAAAACCAAGGCGATCGGGGCGCTTATCGTGCCGAACCAGTTTAACCTGCAAAATAACCGGCCGTCGTATTCAGGATTTATTCGAAAGGGCGAGCTTGTTTACCAAAAAGCTTATCAGATGTGGCGCCAGGATCCAAAGAACAAAGAAGTGGTGGGGTTATTGAATCAGGCGATTGGCTATTACCAGCAGGCGATCAAAGCTGATCCAAACAACCCAAGGGCTTATTATTTGGTGGGCCGGCTTTATGATTCGGTCAAGGCGTCGTTTCCGCAGGCGGCGGCTCAAGCCGAGGCGGCTTATAAAACGGCCTATAAAAAGAATAAAACAGACCCGATTTATTTGAACACACTGGCGCTGTTTTTGATTAACCAGCAGAAATTGTTACAAGCCAGGGCTTATTTAGAAAACGGCCTGTCTATGGAGGGTGAAAACGTTGATGGCCAACTGCTTTTGGCCAGAACCTATGCTAATTTGGGGCAAGTGTCGCAGGCGGTGGTGCTTTTGTCCAAAGCCTTGCCGAAACTAAAAGGCGATCCTTTGGAAAAAGAAGTGGCTTTACAAATTAAGCTTTTGAAGCGGTTAAGCCAGGTAGTTGGCGGAGATTTAAAGCCGGCGGCGGCTGAGGCCAAGGCGGAAACAACCCCGACTGGAACTATAGATAAGGTTCGGTTGGATAAACTGCCGACCCAACAGGCTGACAGCCGTAAGTTGGTAATTGCGGCGCCGACTGATACAGATAAAACGTCCTTGTTTGATGAGTCAAACAGCAACGCCGTAAGCGGCAAGGTTAAGTTTGCCAAGGGCTTGACGGAGCTGGAGGTAAAAAATCCAAAAGTGACAGCTAAGTCAAAGATAGTGACAGCGGTCGAGGAAGAAACAAACCAGGCAGTGTTTGTCAAAAGCAAAACTAAGGGCAGCTTTACACTGGCGATGACCGCCCCGGCGGATAAAGACTTGACGGTGGGGTATTGGATTGTTGAGGGAAGGTAGTAGGGAGATAAGTTTTTAATTTTTAATTTGAAATTTTTATTCAGTTCTAAATATTTAAAAACTCAAAAGGCAAAGGGCAAAGCCGGAATGAGTTTATCGAGTTCATAAAGTTCATAAAGTTAAAAGCAATAAGATAAAAATCTCAAATCTTAGATGTTGAATCTCAAAACTGCATGTTAAATGTTCAAACTAACTGCCTTTGTTGACACTGCGGTGGAAAACCTATTCACCTTTGGTGAAAAATTCCCAATCACACCCTGTACCAGACTCCGACCCTTGCGTCGGAGACGGTACAGGGTTGCCCCGAACTAACACTACGTTTAGTTTGGGGCAAATTTTGGCAACCCCCGGGGTTGACCAGGCGGCAACCCCGGGGGTTGCCAAAAGTGGCTGGGGAGTTTTGGGGCCTTAAAGTGTGATTATCCCAGGGGTCTTGTGGGATTTAAAGATATAGGATATAATCACAATCGTTTGATCCACAAAGAAAGGAGGATAAAATTGACCAATGCCAGCCAGCAAAACAGCCAAAACCAAAAAAACCGACAAAACTGATAAAAATAAAAAGGCAGTTAAAGCCAAGGTGTCTAAAAGCAAAGCGGTTAAAAGCAAAGTAAAAGAACCACAGACAATGGAGGAGCTTTTAGCTCAAGTGGGGAAGGATAACTTAAGAATTTTCAGACGAGGGGAAAAGATAGAAGGAGTGGTGACGCTGGTGAGTAAAAGAGTGATATTGGTTGATGTCGGCGCCAAGACCGAAGGTGTCATTCCAGAGAAAGAAGTCAAACTGGCCAAGGATTTTATCAAGGATCTGCAGGTAGGGGATAGGATTGAAGCTTATGTAGCCAGAAATGAAGATGACAAGGGCCAACTGCTTTTATCGATTAGGAAAACAGTAATTGAGCATAAATGGAAGAAGATGAAGGAGTATTTTGAAACGGGAGAAAGTTTTGATGTCCTGGGGACGGAGTTGGTCAAAGGAGGTTTATTAGTAGATGCTTTAGGATTGCAAGGTTTTATCCCGGCCAGCCAGTTTTCGGCTAAATGGGCCGGCAAGTACCATGAACTGATAGGCAAGAGCGTACCGGTAAAGGTGATCGAGGTAAACCCCGAGATAAACAGGCTGGTCCTGTCCGAAAAATTAGTGACGGAGGCTCCGTTGGAAGAAAAGAAGCGCAAGGTGCTGGAAGATTTGGATATAAGCGCTGTGTATGAGGGAATTATTACCGGAACGGTACCGTTTGGAGCTTTTGTTAAGGTAAAGGTTAGGGAGGGGAAAACAGAAGAAGAAAGCGTTTATTTAGACGGCTTGATTCATATTTCAGAGATTGCCTGGGAGAAAGTAGATAATGTTAATGACTATGTAAAAGTGGGGCAGAAAGTC
>JAADGY010000005.1 GCA_013152165.1 bacterium | reverse complement strand
AGGAACACGGCCTAGAAAGCGTTTTAGCATGTTAACACTATCACACTCTAGAGTGTGATAGTGCCATCTCTGTTGGTTTTTTTTGCTTATTAGGGAAGATAAAATCTTTGTTTTGTCCCGTTCCTTTTTTTTGTTTTCCTTTTTTCTTATTTTCCGAGGTCGGGCATTCCTAACCGACCTCGGGAGCTTGGGGAGTGGGGAGAGTGGGGAGTGGCTTGGTTTGTGTGTGAAAAAATTTGAGGGGAGAGCAAAAAAAAAGCAATAAATACTACTCTAGGAGGGTGTTTGTGGAATAGGTTAAAGTTAAAATTAACAGGCAGTTGTCTGCTAATGCTTGGCGTCAATTTCTGATTCAATATGAAGCAGCCGGTTGTATTTGGCGACGCGTTCGCCTTGGCGGATGTTGCCGAACTTAACGTAATCAGCTCCGACCCCAACAGCCAGATCAGCGATAAACGAATCAGTTGTTTCGCCGGATCGATGCGAGACGATGGTAATTAGCTTAGACTGCTTAGCTTTAGTGATGAAATCAAGTGTTTCTTTGATGGTGCCGATTTGATTTGGCTTGACAATTACTCCCTTAAACGGCGGATGGGGCAAAAAAGAATCTAGTATTGATACATTAGTCGAGGTTAAATCATCAGCGATGATATCAACTTTACTGTTTAGTTTTTTAACCAACTGCCAACCCTGGTTATCAGTTTCGGCAAAGGGGTCCTCGATGATTTTAATCGGGTATTTATTAAGCAGGGTTTGATAGTATTGGAAAAATTGGAGGCTGGTTAGATAGTTTCGTTTTTCTTTTATCATGTAGCCTTGGTTTTGATAAAAACTGTTGGCGGCGACGTCCAAGCCGATCAAAAAGTCTTTATAAGGCTGAAAACCGGCTTCGGTAATGCTTTCGGTTAACAAATCCAGCGCTTCCTGGTTAGAGTAAAGATAAACCACCAAGCCGCCCTCGTCTCCGTAACCCCAAGGAATATCCCAATCATTGATTTTTAGGGCCAGGGTTTGAAAAACTTGGAAAACATCGTTTAGTTTCTGGCTCAACGGCTGGTTTTTATGTGGAATTAGATGGAATTCTTGAAAAGACAGGGTTTTGTGCCCATGTTGGCCGCCGTTAATAACGTTGATTAGCGGTTGTGGGATTTTAAAGCTGGTTTGACGGGCTAATTGACCGATTAATTGGTAAAGTGGAATTTTGTTTTCTAAACTGGCGGCTTTATAAACAGCTAATGAAACGGCTAATGTGGCGTTGGCTCCCAGCTTGGCTTTGTTAGGGGTTGAGTCAAGCTCTATCAGCCGGGAGTCAATTTTTTCGGGGGAGCCAAGGCCAAGGTCTTTAATAGCCGGGTAAATAATGCTCTGGATGTTATTGATAGCTTTATTAACAGACAAACCGTTGAATAATTTAGAGTCGTTGTCCCGAAGCTCGACGGCTTCCTTTGTCGATTTGGATTTGCCGGAGGGTACGGAAGCCGAAACGACGTAGTGATCGGTGTAAAGCAAAAGGTTGATGGTCGGCTGGCCGCGGGAGTCAAGGATTTGATCGGCTTTTAGGTAAAACATTTTATTTAAAGCTGTTTATAAATTTGTTTTTAAGAGTTTGTTTCGATTTGATGGATTAGCTGGCGGGTAGCTTCGATGCGGTCGGGAGAGACAGAGACAGAAGTAACCCCCCATTTAACGATTTTTTCAGCAAATTCTTCATAGACTGACGGGGCCTGGCCGCAAACGGAAACGGTAACTTTGTGCTTAAGGCCGGCTTTGATAACTTTTTGAACGCTGGACAAAACGGCCGGGTCAAGCTCGTCATATAAAGAGGCAACATCATGGCTGTCTCGGTCAACTCCCAAAGTTAACATGGTTAAGTCATTAGTGCCGATCGAGACGCCCTGGATGCCGCTGGCCATTAACTTATCGATTAAGATAACCATGCTGGGCACCTCGACCATGACCCAAAGCCAAAAGCCCTGGCCGGTTTTCATATCTTTTTTAGCAAGTTTTTGCTTGATTTGGGCAACTTCTTCTATTTTGCGGACAAACGGGATCATCAAATGCAGGTTAGTCAAACCCGACTGCCTGACTTTTTTGATGGCCTGGAGCTCCAGATCAAAAACCGATCCGTCGCTGATATATCGATGAGCGCCTCTAAATCCTAACATGGGGTTGGCTTCAAGCGGTTCGAATTTTTGGCCGCCGGCCATGTGCCGGTATTCATTGGTTTTAAAATCAGTGGCTCTATAAACGACCGGCCTGGGGAAAAAAGCTTTGGCGAAACGAGCAATGCTTTTGGCCATCTTGTTAACAAAATCCTGCGACTTGCCGTTTTTAATAAGCAGTTTGGGGTGGGTTTTGAACTGATTGATAATCATAAACTCGGCTCTTAACAAACCAACTCCATCAACGTTGTATTTGGCTATCTTATGGGCAAGATCAGGATCGGACAAGTTAACGTAAACTTTGGTTTTGGTGGTGGTTGTGCTTGATTTATCGGGCCGATAAAAACGGGTTTTGTGGTCAATTGATTTACGGCCAAAATAAATATGGCCTTTGTTGGCGTCGATGGTCAAATAATCGCCGTTTTTAACCTTGTCTAACAGGCCTTCGATGCCGACGATGCAAGGCTTGCCTAGTTCGCGGGAAACGATGGCGGCGTGCGAGGTCAAACCGCCTTCTTGGGTCAAGATAGCGTTTGATTTTTTCATGATCGGCACCAAGTCTGGAGACGTCATCCGGGCGACCAAAATTTGGCCTTTTTGAAAGTCGGCAGCGTCTTTTGAGTCAGTGATAATTTTAGCCTGTCCCATACCGACTCCCGGCGAGGCTGGCGAGCCGACCAAGTCAGGCTGGCCTAAAACCGGGGCTTTCTGCTTTAGCTTCTGGTCGACCTGGAAAACGGTAGTAATCGGCCGGGTCTGGACGATGTAGATTCGGCCGTCGTCTTCAATCGCCCATTCGATGTCTTGGGGAGCAAGGTAGTGATTTTCTAATTTGCGGCCTAGCTTGGCCAAATCAAGCGCTTCCTGCTGGCTGATTTTAAATTTTTTAGATTGGGCTGGGGTAAGTTTTTTGATAATATTCTTTTTAGCGCCATAAACCATCATCTTATCCTGTGAACCCTTTTTTGCTTTTATGATGGTAAAGCTTTTTTTATCAATGACAAAATGATCCGGGGTAACACTGCCTTGAACGATAAGCTCGCCCAGGCCAAAGGTGGCCTCGATAATAATTTCCTGCTTGTTATTGGTGACTGGATTGATGGTAAACATTATGCCGCTGGAGCGCGGCTGAACCATTTTTTGAACGATGACAGCGATGCCTATACGGCGGCTGGAAAAACCTTTGGTCTGCCGGTAGAAGATGGCCCTGGGAGTAAAAAGCGAGGCCCAGCATTTCTGGACGGCGTCGATGACGCCTTTTTCACCGCTGACGTTTAAAAAAGTGGCCTGTTGGCCGGCGAAGGAAGCATCAGGCAGATCCTCGGCTGTGGCCGAAGACCGGATAGCTACCTTGGTCGAGCCGCTTATTTTAGAGTCAAGTTTTTGATAAGAGGCCAAAATTTGCTGGGCCAGTTTTTCAGGGAATGGAGAGTCAAGAATTAGGCGTTGAATTTTTTGGGCGGCCTTGTCTAGCTGATTAACGTCGTCCAGGTTAAAATTACTTAAAAGTTTTTGAATTTTAGATTCAAGTTTGTTTATCTTAATAAAGGCTAAATAAGCTGGGGCTGTAACAACGAAACCATTGGGGACGGGAAAGTTATTCCTAATCATTTCACCTAGATTGGCACCTTTGCCGCCGGCTAAATCAATGTCGGATTTAGAAATTTTGGATAATGGCAAAACCCAAGGCTGGCTCATATAAAATTAGTATAGAGCAAAAAAGAGGGGAAAGTCAAAAATAAGTAATAACTAATAAGGAATAGGTAATAAGATAAAAAATGTCAAAACTTAAATGTCAAATCTCAAATCTACATGTCAAATCTCAAACCTGTTAAAAATCCGAATAACGAATATCGCCCGCCAGAGGCGGGTCCGCCGGGGCGGAAAACAAATCCGAATGACTAAATGACAAAAGTATCCTTCCTAGTGGGAGGGCATGAAAAAAACGTTTTAGCATGTTAACACTATCACACTCTAGAGTGTGATAGTACCATCTCTAAAAGACTACTACCTTAACAGAGAAGATACTATCGTACTCTAGAGTGTGATAGTGCCATTTCTGTTGGTTTTTTTGCTTATCAGGGAAGATAAATTCTTTGTTTTTGGTTTGTTTT
>JAADGY010000067.1 GCA_013152165.1 bacterium | reverse complement strand
ACTAAATGTGAAAAACACCACTCCCGAGAGTGGGTGAGGCACTCCCTAAAAACCGTTCCCGGAACGTGATTTATGTACGTTCCGGGAACGAAAGCGGATGGCAAAGAAACCAATTTGCGGAGGGTTTCCCCGGGGGTTAAGGGGAAGGGTACTACCCGGAAGCCACCTTGTACCAGAGCGGGGCACGGTGCAGGGTTGTCCAGCATTTGCAATGCTGGGCAAAACCACTTCCAAGGTGTAATTTATTCACTCCTTGGAAGTGAAAGGGAGGAGCAGTCAGCCTAAAAGTCCATTCCCGGTTAAAAAATACTTCCCGGAAGTCTACAGGGAAGACTTCCGGGAAGTGGAGCGGAGAGGAAACAGCCCAATCTAAAAGAACCCCAGAGGTTGTCTTAAAGTGTGTCGGAGGGTTGCCCTTGGGGTTGGGGGTGATTTTACGGTCCGGGCAGGGTTTAAAGGAGTCAAAAGATGGAGTCAGCCAAAATTTTGACTATCAAATTTTTAAACTATAGGATAAAATGAATTATGCTGAATAGATTGGTAGAAAGGGTCATCGGGCGGCGGATACAATTACCTGAAACGGCTCCTCCTTTGTCACAACTATCAGATGATTTCTTAAAGTTATATTGGCGGGGATTATGTGTACCTAACCAGATGTACACTCATAAATACAATGGCGGGAGTATTTGGTGGTTAATCCAAGAACTACCAGGGAATGAATTTGCGCCCTCTTCTGATTGGAGAGTTATTCTTGTTAGCGGAACCGAAGTGCTGGTAGATATCAATGGGTTTAATGTTCTGGCATATTTACAAAGAAGAGAATTCCTTGTCAATGGGCGTTGGCGGTTAAAGGAAAATGCTTTGATGGTTCCTTTTTGGGCCCGTGAGGGCGGCAAGCTAATTGAGGGTTTGCATGTACTAAGCGGGGTAAGAAGCAGAGCCAATCCAGAGGCCCTTGAGGTTTATGCGGGCGTATGTTATCCAGATGTTTTTTATGGGACAGCCTGGTGGCACAAATTAGGACAGCTGGTGATGACTATATCTAATCCTAGAGTTGATTTGAGCAAGGCCGCCCGAGTGAATATAGATTTTCTTAAAGCTGCACTGGGTTATTTGATGGTATAGGCTAGGTCATCAGGGATTAGTTTTAAAACCTTAAGATGATTGGCGCCTATGGTTTGGCAACCCCGGGGGTTGCCACAATTTGGTTCAAGCTTTGATTGGTTTGTGCTTTATCAACCAATAGATCAAAAAAACAGCAAAAACCAGAAAGCTGGAAATGGTTTCGACCCACATAATGGCCAGCAGGTTGGTCCTAAAGAAAAACAAGGCCGCTGTTTGAACCGGGATGATAAGCGGGACGACCAAGGATATTTTATCCTTTTGGGCCAGGTAAAAATTAGTTAAGACATTGATGCCGGCGTAAAATAAGCCAAAGATGGCCGACAGCCATAAGTACGGGGCGATGTTTATAAATTTTGGGCCGTAGATAAACAAAATCAGCCAATGGCCAAACAGCCTGTACCCTATTAAGGCAGATATCCCTAAGGCAAAAGTAATAAGCAAAGAAGCCGCCAATAGTTTGTTTTTTTGGCTTTGGTGTTCCTTCGAGGAAACAAAGATTAGGGTCAACCCAGACAATGGAGCCAGAAAATAAAGTATAATTTTAGCCCATAATGACCAAACTCCGTATAAACCAGTGGTGTAGCTGTCGGTGAATTTTTTAACAAAGATAACATCCAGGTTAGACAGCAAAACCAAACCCAGGACGGTGGCGGTGGTGGTTAAAAAGGCTGGCGAACGAAGAGTGGAAGCCAGCTTTAGGTTAAAGGAGGTTGTGGGTTTAAGGTTTTTGGTTTTAAGCTTAAAAAACAAAGCATTTAAAACCAGCCCCAAAAGACCGCTGAATATTAAGAAAGCTAAAACCAGATCAAGGCCGCCCAAGCCGGTTACGGCTGATATTCCACCAAGCAGTTTTATGGTGGTGGTTAAGATAGCCAGGCCGGCCAACAGCCAGAAAAGCTTCAGGCCTGAAAAAACAGCGGTATAAAAACTGGAAGCTAAGCCGATAATCGAGATAGTGATCAAAAAAACAACGCTTATGGGTTCTAAATTAAGCAGTCTTGACAACGGCTTGATTAAAAATAACCCCGCCATCGGTAAAGCCAGCCATCTGCCCAGCCGGTGCCAGAACCAATCGACCAATTCTTTGGCTAAAACCAATCGGTATTGGCCGACTTGGCCGAGTTTGCGGATGACGATTGTGCTGATAACAGTGGTGGCGGTTGATAAAATCATGACGTAGGCAAAGATAGCAGCCAGTTCGCCGTAGCCGGAGGGCCCCAAGCCTCTAGCGGCGAAGAGGTTGAACAGGTAGTTTAAGATGTTGACGATGATGCTGGTAACCGTCAGCAAGACACCGCCTTGGACAAACTTATGCCGCCACAGCTGTTTCAAATGGTCTATCATTTTGAACTCCTTAACTCCCTAAATCCCTGGATAACAGCAGTGGCTAAAAGAAAATAGACAACCACAGCAAAGATCTCGGCGGTTTTATCATATTTGCCGATAAGCAGTATCGGAACAAAAAAAAGGCTGATCAAGGCCAAAAGGCCGTTGACGGTGCGGGGAATGCCAAAAAGCCAGACCGCCGGCAAGTAGCTTAAAAAAATAACGGTTCCAGGATCAAGGTTTAAGCTAAACCAGCCGACTTTAGAGGCCGCGATCAAACTAAACATCCATAATCCCCACAAGCTTAAGCGGTTTTTGATCTGGACGACAGAGTAGGAATGCTGTTTTAAAATGGCGTTGATTAAATGAGAAAGAAAAATCATGCCGCCCAGGCCAAATAATATCGCCGGCCAAATAGTGGCCTGCAGGATAAAATATTGGGCCGGGAGCAGGGATTTTTTGGCTATAAAATAGACAAAGATGACGAATGTGGCAAGCTTTAGGTTGTAAGTTGAAAAATAAGCTTTCCAAAAATTAAATGATTCAGCAATAAGCGGATCGATTTGGGCATCGCTTATTTCATCTTGTGATCGGCGCATGGAATAATTGTAGCAAACTAAATAGTTGGCGGCGGCATCTAGGCCATGAGTCTTGGGGCTTCACGGTTATGCTTTTGGTTTGACTCCTAATAAATTAACGATTCTTAGCAGCTGAGCGGGGAGTGATTTCAACGGCAACAGGCTGCGGTTGATTGTTATCAAGAGTTTCAACCATGGCGCTTGAGTCATCAACGATGACATCCTTAGCCGGCAAAAGAACGCCTTGCTGCTGTAATCTGGCCAGCCAGTCGCGCAAGTCTTCGTTTTCTGCGGGAGCGTTTGTGCCGGTAATTTCAATTAAATGCTGGGTTTGGGGAGTTATGGCCACATAAACAAGTCTGACTTTATCCTCATGTTGGAGTGGCAGGATCAGCCAAAAATCAGACTTTATTCCCGGCTGGCGGGTGGTGGGGCCGCCTTTGATTATCCAGGGATTGGAAATTTCAACTGCTTGAGGCGGTTGATCTCCTCTTCGAGCTGGATAAAGATTGCCTATTACTCCAAC
Organism: bacterium; assembly: GCA_013152165.1. Taxonomy (GTDB): domain Bacteria; phylum Patescibacteriota; class Microgenomatia; order JAADGY01; family JAADGY01; genus JAADGY01. The sequence goes on along the minus strand of JAADGY010000067.1, from coordinate 773 downwards.
GGCGGTGCTGTTGTCCGGTGGAATTTTGGGAGCATCACGAATGGTAACTCCTGGCTTAACGATAACTTTTATCCCTGGGATTACATAGTCATTGGGCAAAGGATCGGGTATTTCCCGGTTTTCATTCATGACTATTTGATATCCATCAGGGTTTATTATCCCACCACAGCCGGCCAGGCCAAAAAAACTGAAAAAGAAAACAACGACCATGGCGGCTGAGATCAGATTTTTTCTATAGGCTTCTTGTATTTGCCGCCAGGAAGCTTCTAACCTGCCAGCTTCTTTTGTCGTTGGGCTTTGTTGCTCTGACCACCTCATCTTTTTATTCTATCAATTTTCAAAAGTTGGTGAATGGCAAGGGCAACAGCTTGGGCTTAGAAGTAAGAACCTATAGTATAAAATAAGAAAACTGTTAAAAGTTATCAAAAATATGGCTGCTGAAATATATTATTGATTGCGAACTGCTACAGAGGCAACTCTTTTGACCCACAAAACCGACGTTCTTTTTGCGCTTTGGTTAACTGCCAGCCAAGTATTTTCTCCTGACAAGTTTGTGCTGTTTTTACCTAGAAAATTGGGGGGTTGGCGAATAAGCTACCAAGGCAATCACGTTTCGTTAATCGGCTACCGGCGAGAGGGGGAAATGTTGGTTTGCACCAAAACATCATCAGATTACCCCCACTGGTTTCCCCTTGTGCGTTGTGATTTCTATCGAACAAATGATGGCCAAAAACAGGTTTTGGCAGCTTTGGGCTTGCCGCTTTCTATTTTTG